>JBLHLU010000245.1:0-6169 GCA_047623385.1 Paraglaciecola psychrophila | reverse complement strand
ATATTTTATGACCACGGCGCTGATATATGGGGCGGTCCTCCGGGTACTCCCGAGGAGGATGGCGACCGTTATATCGAAATATGGAACAACGTATTTATGCAATACAACCGCTCGGCAGATGGCACTATGGAGCCGTTACCGGCGCCTTCTGTTGATACTGGTATGGGCTTGGAGCGTATCTCTGCAGTAATGCAGGGCGTACATAATAATTACGAGATTGACTTGTTTCAGGCGCTGTTAGTTGCGGCGGCCAAGGTACTTGACCTGAGCGATGTCACCAATACTTCACTGCGAGTTATCGCCGACCATATTCGCTCCTGCGCATTTTTGGTGGTCGATGGCGTGCTGCCCTCTAACGAAGGCCGTGGCTACGTACTGCGTCGTATTATTCGCAGGGCTATTAGGCACGGCAACAAGCTCGGAGCCAGTGGTGCCTTTTTCCACCGATTAGTGGCACCGTTAGCGCTGGAGATGGGTGAGGCCTATCCCGATTTAGTAAAATTACAGGCGCAGATAGAAAAGGTACTACTTGCCGAAGAGCAACAGTTTGCCCGCACCCTAGACCAAGGTATGCGTATTCTAGAAACAGATCTGGCAGCGCTTAGTGGTACAGAGATTCCCGGCGCGGTAATTTTCAAGTTATACGATACCTATGGATTTCCCTATGACCTAACGGGTGACATTGCTCGAGAGCGTGGTCTTAGCCTCGATCAGCCCGGTTTTGATCAGGCTATGGATGCGCAGCGACAGCGTGCTCGTAGTGCCAGTAATTTCAAGATGGAGTTAGCCGACGGGGTAGCTATAGGCGGCGTCACCGAATTTTGCGGCTATGACGGTTTGCAGCAGCAGTGTAGCGTTACAGCCCTGTTGAAGGATGGAGAGTTAGTTGCAGAATTGGCCGAGGGCGAGGTCGGCGTTGTGGTATTGGCCAGCACGCCCTTCTACGGTGAGAGTGGTGGCCAGGCAGGTGACTGCGGTGTAATGAGTACCGGGAATAACCACTTCGATGTTGCTGATACCACCAAGAGTGGCGACAACCACTTGCACCATGGGGTGATGCGCGAGGGGGGATTGGCCCTTGGCGACAGTGTTACCGTTGCGGTAGACGCTCAAGTACGCAGTGCCACTGCGCTCAATCACTCAGCCACCCACTTATTGCACGCGGCGCTACGGCAGGTGTTGGGTGATCATGTGGCGCAAAAGGGCTCACTGGTCGACGCGCAAAAGCTGCGCTTTGACTTCTCCCATTTTGAGGGGGTGACCGAGGCTGAGCTGGCTCAGGTCGAGCAGCTTGTTAACCAACAGATTCGTGACAATAGTGCCGTACAAACCACGGTCACCGATATGGACCAAGCCAAGACCTTGGGCGCAACTATGCTGTTTGGTGAAAAATACGGTGACGAAGTTAGGGTGTTGGCAATGGGTGATGGCTTTTCAGTCGAGCTCTGTGGTGGTACCCATGTTGCCCGTACCGGCGATATTGGCTTAATGCGGATAAGCTCGGAGTCGGGCATTGCCTCCGGGGTGCGCCGTATTGAAGCGCTGACTGGGGCAGCTGCAATGCGTTTATTTGATCAAACCCGGCAGCAACTTAACGACATAGCGCTATCGGTTAAGGGTAATCGCGACAATGCCGGAGAGAAAGTGGCACAGTTAGTAGAGCAGCATCGGTTGTTAGAAAAGTCACTGGCGCAGCTAAAATCGAAGATGGCAGCGGCGGCGGGTAGCGATCTAGTGTCCCAAGCGGTGGTGGTAAATGGTATTAAGGTATTGGCTTGTCAGCTTGATGGCGTCGATATGAAAACGCTGGACAGTACCGTGGTGCAGTTAAAAGACAAGCTGGGCTCGGCGGTGGTTATGCTGGCCAGTGTTGAGGGTGACAAAATCAACCTTGCCTGCGGTGTTACGAGTGATTTGCTTGCTGACTACCGGGCCGGAGATTTGATGAAATACCTTGCGCCACTGGTGGGTGGTAAAGGTGGTGGCAAGCCAGACAAGGCAAAAGGTGCCGGTAGTGACATTGCTGCTCTGGCGGGTGCACTCGATAGCGTGAATGAGTGGGTAGCGGGGCACTAGGCCTGCTTGTTTGTTAGCCGCGGGCTACCAAAAAACGTACCGGTATAAATACTCATTAACGCTGTTTAAATTAATCTGAAAATAGTGTTTAATTAGCGCCTTTTACTAGGCCGGTGTTATACGGTTGACTAATGTATTAGTACAGCGGCTACCATAAATAGTAACGGTTGGCCGCAATACTCAGGGAATAGACAGTAAGCAACATGGCTTTAATTGTTCAAAAATTTGGTGGCACATCTGTCGGCACGGTAGAGCGAATAGAGCTAGTTGCCGAAAAAATTATCTCCTTTCGTGCTCAGGGGCACGACATAGTGGTTGCGGTATCCGCCATGAGTGGTGAAACTAATCGGCTAATAGGTTTGGCAAATGCAATCGATGAGCAGCCTATTCCCCGTGAGTTAGACGTATTGGTGTCAACGGGCGAACAGGTGACTATTGCCTTGTTGAGCATGGCGCTCAATAAGCGAGGTTGTGAGGCGCGTTCTTATACCGGTCCTCAAGTTAGAATCCTGACTGACAGCTCGCACAATAAAGCGCGTATTAAACAGATCGATGAAAAGAATATTCGCAGTGACCTCGATGCGGGCAGTGTAGTGGTGGTTGCAGGCTTTCAGGGTGCCGACGAAGCCGGCAATATAACTACTCTAGGTCGCGGTGGCTCAGATACAACAGCGGTGGCTCTGGCTGCAGCGTTGGGTGCCGACGAGTGTCAGATCTATACTGACGTGGACGGTGTGTACACTACCGATCCCCGCGTAGTCGACAGTGCCAGGCGCCTTGATCGAATTACATTTGAAGAAATGTTAGAAATGGCGAGCTTGGGTTCTAAAGTGCTGCAAATTCGCGCAGTAGAGTTTGCTGGAAAATATAATGTACCGCTGCGTGTTTTACACAGTTTCCAGGATGGCCCTGGCACATTGATAAGCTTAGAGGATAATGACGCTATGGAGTCGCCAGCAATATCGGGAATTGCCTTTACCCGTGATGAGGCAAAGTTGAGTATATTGGGTGTTCCCGATACGCCGGGAATTGCCTATCTTATACTGGGCCCTGTTAGTGATGCCAATATAGAGGTTGATGTCATTGTACAAAATGTTGGGGCAGACAAGACCAACGATATAACGTTTACTGTACAGCGTAATGATTTGGCAAAAGCCGAAGCCATCCTGCGAAGTACGGCGCAACAGTTAGGTGCTCGAGAAGTTACTATAGACAGCAAAATTGCCAAAGTGTCGATCGTTGGTGTTGGCATGCGTTCGCATGCAGGTATTGCGAGCAAAATGTTTAAGGCTCTAGCTGATGTTGGTATTAATATTCAGCTTATTACGACTTCAGAAATAAAGATATCCGTCGTTATTGACGAGAAGTTCTTAGAGTTAGGGGTGCGTTCTTTGCATTCTGCTTTTGATTTGGATGAATCAACAGTAAAAGACTAATATTATTATTTGTGTAAAATTATTAGCAACAGCACTCTGATACGTAGCCCACTGATGGTAGCTGTTGTATGGACGTGGTAAAGACGTAAGCAATGACATTCAAGGAGAAGTGGCATGTTGATATTAACCCGCAAAGTTGGTGAAACTTTGGTCATCGGAGATGATGTAAAAATTACTGTTTTAGGGGTAAAAGGAAACCAGATTCGTATAGGTGTTGATGCGCCCAGATCGGTTGCAGTGCACCGGGAGGAAATTTATGAGCGTATTCAGGCAGAAAAAAACGCCGATCCTGATACTGTTGGCAATGTATAGGTTAATAAGGCTTTGAAATCTCCATAAGTATGGTATTATACCGCGCTCGTTTGATGCAGAGACGGCTGGAGTGACCAGCTAAAAAACAACAACAGTTTGTGTGGAGAAGTGGCCGAGCGGCTGAAGGCGTGCCCCTGCTAAGGGTATATCTGGGAAACTGGATCGAGGGTTCGAATCCCTCCTTCTCCGCCATTTTTTAATATGTTATCTCTGATAATATTTTAAAGTGGCAAGACCGGAGCCCTAGGGTTCCAATGTGCATAGGTAGCTTATATGCATTGTTAAACGTCAATAAGTGCTTGAAGCTATTGACTAAAGTCGTACTGATCCCTATAGTGCGCAACTACGCGCTCGTAGCTCAGCTGGATAGAGTACTCGGCTACGAACCGAGCGGTCGAAGGTTCGAATCCTTCCGAGCGCGCCATATAGAATGGGCCTTTCAGAGCAATCTGCGAGGCCTTTTTTATGCCTGGGTTACTAAAGCGGGTTACTAAACTCACTTCGTTGCGTCCACCTCTTGTAATCGTCTAATATAAATCTGTCTAGCCTTTTCTGATTTGTGGCCGCTGTGATGCTCTGTGTGGTCGCTCACGCCCTTGGCTTTGAGGTCGTGGAATGTGAAGTGCTCAGTCAGTTTTAGCGCCTTGCCATCCACATCGATGCCCCTCTGCTCGGCCTTTTCCATTACCCGCTGCCACGCGCTGTCGAATTTGTTTTTGCTGACCTTTAACCCCTTGCTGTCGTGGAGTAAATACGCGCCTGTAATGGGCGTCGGCGCTGTAGGGTAATAAGATCGCGCCTCGTTGATAGCGTTGCGGAGGCGTGCGGATATACGGACATTGCCCATGTAGGGTCTCACATTGTTGTTACCACAGAGTGTGACCGAGAGTTGGCGAAATCTGTCGCGTGTTCTACTGCACAATATCTGTGGGAAAAGAGAGAAGCATTCATACCATTAAGTCTTTCTGCTGATGAGGCAGTGAGCAAAGCGTTAACCCAGGCACAGCTGAAATCGGGTCCTATTGTTATTAACGAAATCTCCGATAACTGTGGTGGTGGTTCTCCAGGGGATGGTACTCACCTGTTAAGGGCGATGTTGGCGGCGAAGTTGAGCAAAGCCTGTTTTGGTTTTGTCGTTGATGCCGAAGTGGCAAAGCAAGCCCATGCGGCCGGCGTCGGTGCCAGGATCAATGTTGAGCTAGGCGGCAAATACGATGACCTGCACGGCGAACCCTTGGCATTGAATGTTTATGTCAAAGCCTTGCATGATGGCAAGATGGTCATGCAGGCGATGTTTAAAGGCTCGCCTTTGCACCTCGGCAAGGTCGCGCGTTTGGTTGTTGACGGTATCGATATTGTTGTTGCGTCCCGGCGCTCACAGACATTTGACCCAGGGCCTTTTGAAGCCGTCGGCATCAACGTCAATGATTATCCCATTGTGGCACTCAAATCTGCAAATCACTTCAGGGCAGGATTCGGCGATCTGGCGGCAGAAATTATCACTGCAGATCCGCCAGGTTTGACAACCCATCATATCGAGATTTTTGAGCGACAGAACTGTCCACGCCTAATGTGGCCAGTTGATGAAGGGGCTAGCTTTGACGAATGAACAAAAGAGTTTTCACGCCGTTGTCTGCTTTTGAAATCTCGGAAAACACTCATTACAATAACTATGCTCTAAATTGCTGTTTTTCTTCTGTTTAAAAAGAACGAGAAAAAGTGGTTTAGTTCGCGCATTCTAGCAATCGCAGGTACCAGCATGTTCAGCCTAAACAAGAGCCTTTTTCTAGTAATCGTTAGCCTTTTATCATCCAATCTTTTCGCTGCCGAAAAAAACGAACAAGATCCGTTGATTAACCCGACACAACTAGAGGCATTTATGGACGGTCTCTGGCTGTCGCAAAAGGAATCAAATTATGTAATGGGTGCGGTTGTTACTATCGTAAAAGATAACCAGATCATCTTGAACAAAGGTTACGGTTTTTCCGATTACGATAAACGAATTAAAGTCGATGCCGCTCAAACATTATTCAGGATTGCTTCAATCTCAAAACCGTTTACATGGACCGCTGTTATGCAATTGGTGGAACAAGGTAAACTGGACCTCGACGAGGATATCAATTCCTACCTGAAAGAGTTTCAGGTCCCAGCTACTTTTGCAGACCCGGTCACCATGGAACATTTGATGACCCATACAGCAGGATTTGAAGATGTTGTATTAGACTTGGGAAGAAGATCTGCGAGGGTGTAAAACAGGCTGTGTAACTGCCCTGTTTAAACATGAGGAGCTAGTTGCTCCTCAAACTCAATCATAAAACGATTTAGCGCAGGTTTCCAATCCCTAA
>JBLHLU010000244.1:0-6230 GCA_047623385.1 Paraglaciecola psychrophila | reverse complement strand
CCGTCAGACCCTCAACTGGACAACTCTGGCAAGCAACAACTCGAGAGCCCGCCCAGCCAGCAGCCTGATGAGTCTCAGCAGCTAGACGTTCTCTTTAGCAGTGAAACCATGGTCGCAGGAGAGCGCGTCGGCCAGCCAAACCATGATTATCTTGCCCGCATAGAACCGGCACCGGTGGCGATAAGTGCGGCGCAACCGCGCAACCCTTGGATTGCTCGCAGTTGGTTATTGGCCATCGCCGTCGGTGTGCTGACACTGTTGGCGCAGGCCGTCTACTTTAATATCGACAGCCTTGCCCGCGGCCAATCCCGCGCAGCACTGGTTCAAGTCTGTGCCGCACTGGGCTGCGAGCTGCCAACTCAACTCGACCTCGACTCAATCCGCTCCAGCAAACTTATGGTGCGCAGTCACCCCGATAGCGCCAATGCGCTAGTTGTCGATGCCATAATCAACAATGGCGCCAGCTTTAGCCAACCCTTCCCCGCTGTCGAACTGCTGTTCACCGCTATTGATGGCAGCACCGTTGCCCGCCGCGTTTTTACACCGCGGGAATATCTGCACGGTGAATTGTCGGGATCAGCCATTATGCCCAGCCGGCAACCTGTTTATATAGCCTTCGAACTGGTCGACCCCGGCCCCGAAGCCAGCAACTACCAGCTGCTATTCCGCGCTAATTAATCACTGTGTGTTAACCGCTGGACGCCACTATTTTCGCTAAGCAAAGCCTATTGTGTTAGCGTGCGGGCTCTAAATTTGCAGTTCGGGGTACAACGTGGAAAATAACAATAACAGCGCGCTAAACCGCTATCTTCAATTAGCAGTCATTGTGGTGGCCGCCGGCGCTATCTATCCGCTGTTATACCTACGGCAGAATTTTGAAGTCTCCATTTTGCAATCCTTTGGCATTACCCTGAGCCAACTGAGCCAATGTTATGCCATGCTGGGAGTCATCTTTGTACTGACTTATCTGCCCAGCGGCTGGCTGGCCGACCGAGTTTCACCGCGGCTGCTGCTAACTAGCTCGCTGGCGGCTACCGGCCTACTGGGGCTGTGGTTTGCCAGCATGCCCGGTTTCGATGAACTGCAAATTATCTTCGCCGGCTGGGGTATAGCCACTGGCTTAACGTTCTGGTCAGCGCATATAAAAGCGGTGGCGCTGCTGGCACAAAAACATGAGCAGGGACGTTTTTTCGGTATTTTAGACGGTGGCCGCGGTCTATTCGAGGCACTACTCGCTACCATTGCGGTGGCTTGGTTTGCCTACGCCTTAGAAGTCCCGGGAGGCAGCACCAAGCAGGCGCTACTGGAAGTGATCTACCTCTACGTCGCGGTGTTATTACTGATGGCGCCGCTGGTGTTTTTTGCCCTCGCCCCGCACACCGCCAACGCCGAAGAGCGCGTGCCGGGCGATACTTTTTACGCCGATTTAAAACAGGTGTTACGCTGCCCCGAGATATGGTTGTGCGCGACTATTATTATCTGCGGCTATCAGCTGTTTTGGGCGACCTATTCCTTTTCCGGGTATCTGCAGAATATTCTCGGTTTATCGGCGGTAACTGTGGCCTCGATAACCGTGGCAAAGTTGTGGATGAGACCTATCGGCGCTGCTGCTGCGGGCTTTGCCGGTGATTTTCTCGATCGCCAGCATGTTCTAACCGTACTGATCTTGCTGGCATCGCTGTCGCTGGCAGCAATGGCGTTTTTACCGAGTAGCGCCGCCGCCGGGTTGATGCTAGCAGTGGTGCTGTTAGTGGGTCTATTAACCTATGCCGTGCGCGGAGTCTACTGGGCAACGCTGGACAGCTGCAATGTGCCCGATCGTACTAAGGGGCTGGCGATCGGCCTGATATCGCTATTGGGGTACTCGCCAGATATCTATCTGCCGCTATACAATAGCGCGCTGCTGGAGGCTTATCCCGGTCGCACCGGCTATACCATATATTTTCTCAGCCTAGCTTCCACCGGATTGATTGGCATGGTCGCGGCCCATCAACTGGGCCGCAGAGTGCGCCGCAAGGCCGCGCAAAATCACCACAATACTGCAGCAACGCCGCACAATAGCGACCGTCCCAGCTCGGCGAACTAGTCACAGACAATCAGTTCGCCGCGCTCGTTCTCACGCAGTGTAGGCGCCGGCGGCAGCTGACAAGACTGGCCGGTCAAGCACTGGCCGCTGCGAATATCAAACTTATAGCCGTGCCAAGGGCACTGCACTACTCCCGTCAGCACTTCGGTCTCACCCAGTGGGCCCAGCCGATGCGGACACTGCGTGGCATGGGCAATCCATTCGCCGGCCAGTTTAATGAGTCGAAACTCACGATTTTGATGCTTAAATCGCAGCGGTACTTGCGCTTTGAGCGCTGCCACTAAACCCAACACCCACTCGCCTTCGCCTTCGACTGGACCCGAGCGGCCATCTAATTGCCGTTGACGCTCAACCATCATCGCCTCGTCTTCATCGTATAAGCCGGTATATAAGCGGCTGGTAGTAGCTGCCCAGTTTAGTGCGTTCTGCGGCGCTGTTAGTCGGAATAAAAAAGTCAACTAACACCTCGATATCCCCGCCATCTAGCTTGAAAACATGGGTCCATATTTCACTGCCAGCGCCAGGACCCTCAAGGGTTGAGCTGATCCAGCGGTGGCGTTTTCGATCGAGGTGTAACTGCAGTACGATAAAGTTATCACCGTTGGTAGTACCCTTGGGGTCGAGTCCGACCTTGGCCCGCCAGCCCCAATGGCCGCTCTCTATTAATTCAATCGAAGAAAACGCGCCGCGATGCAGGTGCGGTAAATGCTCCCAGTCCAAGGCATTTTCATACATGCGCTCCAGCGATACCGGCATGCGCCGAGTGTAACTGCCCACCAGTAAACCACGGGCACTGAGCCCCTCGATTGCACCCACCGGTCCATTTTGCAGGTCTGTCATTGGCAATAGCCCCTGTTATTGATACTAGCGCTCGGTGACAAACTTCCACACATCGCCATCGGTTTTAATATAACCGGCGCTGGGGCTGGCAAAGTGAGTGCCGATAATAAGCGTATCACCGTCGGCCTCAGCGGCGAATTCTCGGCGCCGGGTGGCGGTGCTCTCCACGGAATCGGTATCGACCGCCGCCGCCCAGTGCGGGCGGGCCAACTGACAGGGGTGGTGAACAAAGTCACCGGTAATAAGCGCTTTTTGGCCCCGAGATTGTATTTGAATACTGACATGGCCCGGAGTGTGACCGTGGGTTGGCACCAGCGAAATCTCATCGCAGATTTGTGCGTCGGTCTTCACTAGATCGATCAGACCAGCCGCATAAATAGGCGCCACTGAATCGGCCATTACCTGACGCTGTTCGTCGTCACCGTTAGCCGACCAGTGAGCATACTCGCGTTCCGCCACTAAATAGCGGGCGTTGGCAAAAGTCGGCAGCCACTGGCCATCAACCAGCATGGTATTCCAGCCGACATGATCAACATGTAAGTGGGTACACAGCACGGTATCAATAGACTCGCGGGAAAAACCCTCCGCCGCCAGATCCTCTAAGAAGTGAGTCTGCAGATTGGTCCAGTCAGCGAAAGCGCGCTGCTTATCGTTGCCAATGCAGGTGTCGACGATAATACGCCGCCCCGGCGCCTCAACCACCAGCGCATGGATCGACATTTTCAATTTGCCGCTGTCAGTAGCAAAGTGAGGGCTCAACCACTCAATAGCCCGGGTTTCCTCGGGTGTTGCTTGAGGTAGTAAAAACCGCGTACCACCGGTTGTTTCCATTTCTACAATACGGGTGATGGTGACATCACCGACCGTCCATTTACCGCCATTCATCGGTTTTTCCTCTGTTGAAAAACTCTGCTAACACGTATTTCAGATCCACTGACCAGCGCCCAGCTGTCACCAGGCCTGGTCTGTGGAGGGTATTTTCGCTTTATAAGCTGCTCAGCACCGGCTATCAACTGCTTATCAGTACAACCACAACGAGTCGATCTGCAAAAATGAAAAAAGCCAGCTTAGCCCCAGGTTTCCTGGGTATTAACTGGCCATTAATAGACACTTTTAGGCGGCCGGGTTTATCAAGCTAGGTTTATCAAACTAGGTTTATCAAGCACGGTTATGACGCAGGCGATAGCGGCAATGCCCGCTGTCTTAGCTCCCGGACACCACCTCTATCAAAGGACCCCACTAGTCGTAGACAATCACGCCCCGGGCATTAACATTGGCGTCCATATCCTCAAAGGCCTTGGCCGCATCGTCAATGGAATAGGTCGTTGAGACCATGTCGTCCAAGTTGAGCTTGCCCGATTGGTACAAACCCAACAGTTTGGGAAAGTCTACCGGCGGGTTGGCGTCTCCGTACATACTGCCTTTTAGCGTTTTGCCGCTCAGTGAAATCATCAGAGCATTGAGCGACATATTTTCGGTGAGTTTGCCCACCCCAACCACCACTGCAGTACCGGCACGGCGCACGGCGGCATAGGCCTGCTCCATTAGCGCTGGCACACCCACCGCCTCAAAAGCGTAGTCGGCACCACCACCGGTCAGTTCCTGCACTTCGGCGACGGCATCTTCGGTGCCACCATTAATGGTGTGAGTGGCACCAAATTTTTTCGCCATCTCCAGCTTGTTGTCCGATAAGTCTATAGCAATGATTTTTCCAGCACCGGCCAGACGTGCACCCTGGATAACCGACAAGCCAATACCGCCACAGCCAAAGACCGCCACGGTGGAACCAGGTTCAACATTGGCGGTATTAATCGCCGCGCCTACTCCGGTCATAACACCACAACCAATTAGAGCCGCCTTGTCTAGGGGAATATCCTTGGCAATCTTAACCGCGCTGATACCAGGGCAGACTACATACTCGGCCATACAACCCAATAGCGTCATCACTTGCAGATCCTCTTCGCCCCGGTGCACTCGGCTGGTGCCATCTAACATACGCCCCCCAGCAGCAGAGCCAGCGGTACACATGTTGGGCCGGTGGTTGTGACAGTCGTTACACTCGCCACAAAACGGCACAAAAGACAATATGACATGATCGCCCACTTCAAACTGCTTGAGCCCCTCACCCACCTGCTCGACAATGCCGGCACCTTCATGGCCGATCACACAGGGTAACGGCATCGGAATAGTGCCGCTAATAACCGACAAATCCGAGCGACAGACTCCGGTGGCCTTCATCTTGACCAGTAGTTCACCGGCTTTCGGCCCGTCGATAGTAACGGTTTGAGTGCTGTATTGATTGAGTTCATCGACCACAACGGCCTTCATTGTTTTCATACTGCAAATCCTTATTCATAGTTATTTTATTGTAGAACAATGCCTTGGGCTAGCCGCAGACACGGTGGGCAAGCGTTCACTTAGCGCAATAATATGCCACAGCTTTAGCTGCCCTCACAAGTCTATTGAGCAGGCATTTGCCCGATTTAGCTATTTTTTAATAACGGTGTAATTACCCCTAAGTCCAACAGCGAATTGACGGTATCGCGCAGGGTGTCATTAACCTTGTGTGGGGTTAAGCCCAACTCGTTAATGGCTTTTGTGCAGCGTGCCCGCAGCCGCGTGTCGCTGGCTGGCGGCTGAAAGTCTCGGGCCACATCGATACTGGGGAACAGCTCACCGAGGGTATCGAGTAACTGCCGGGTTGTCGGCTCACCCGATTCGTCCTCGGCGACCATTAAATAGCGCGAACCATTGGTTGCCACCGCACTGGTTGCTAGCAGTCGCTGCGTTTCGGCAATATCGCGCACATCAATAATATTCCAGTCTTGACCCTGGCCGCTAAAGCCGCCGTTGCCGCCCTCCATAAATTGGCCAATACGCTGCTGCCAGACCGAATTGTGCGGCGCGCCCATCAGTGGCCCGAGTACGTGACAGGGACACACCGAGACCACATCGATACCGCTTTTCTCGCCAAACTGATAGGCGAATTTTTCCGCATCGAGCTTGCCCTTGGCATAGGCTGAACGCGCCACATTCCAGTTTTCGAAAACCTCGCCTTTGCGGTTGGTGGCGGTATAACGCTCCGCTAAGCTGTCATAGCTGCCACCAGCCCAGTCGTCTTCGGTATAGATATGGTCGACGGTGCGATCCGCCGCCCCGGGGCCCATAACTGCGGCGGAAGAGGAGGTGTAAACGATGCGCTGTACGGTTTTGGCACGTTCACAGGAAGCCAGTACTCCGGCGGTAGCGGCCAGTAGGCTGTCGTAGGTCATCTGCGCGGTGGGAGGGCCGTATTTTGGATCGG
>JBLHLU010000243.1:0-6273 GCA_047623385.1 Paraglaciecola psychrophila | reverse complement strand
TATTCGAGCTCGGGACTATATTCAAGAAGAGTGCCCAGACACAGTCAACCCATCGTTATGGCGGCAGGCTAAACTCAACAGCATTCACGGACTGTTCAAGGTCTGTGACCGACTGTGGCAGGTCAGAGGTTACGACTTGGCCAATATTTCTTTTATCGCCGGCGACAGCGGCTGGATTGTCATCGATACCGGTATGACCGCCGAATTTGCCGCCGCCGCGCTAAAGATGGCCAATGACGAATTGGGTGAGCGCCCAGTCACCGGCGTCATCTATACGCACTCCCACGTTGACCACTACGGTGGCGCCAGAGCAATAATCACCGAAGAAGACGCCATTGCTCGCGGTGTACCCATTATTGCGCCAAAGGGATTTTTGGCCGAGGCGGTTAGCGAAAATATCATCGCTGGTGCCACTATGCGGCGCCGAGCCACTTATATGTATGGGCTATTGTTGCCCAACAATGCCCTGGGCCATGTCGATGGTGGCTTGGGGCCGGGCCACTCCAGTGGTTCCATAGGTCTGGTTGCACCTAACGATATTATTGAAGCTACTGGAGAAGAACGCATTATTGACGGCGTGCGGGTGCAATTTCAGTACACCCCCGATGCGGAGGCGCCCTCGGAGATGATGTTTTACTTTCCACAATTAAAGGCGCTGTGTACCTCGGAAGTGGTTACCCATATTCTGCACAATATCTACACGCCCCGTGGCGCCAAGGTACGCGATGCCTTGGCTTGGTCGAAATATATTCACGAACTGATGCTGTTATTCCCTGACGCCGATGTCGTTTTCGCCTCTCATCACTGGCCTATATGGGGTAGCGAGCGGGTGCAGCAATATTTGGGATCACAGCGCGATGTCTATAAATACTTACACGATGAAACCCTGCGCTTGGCCAATCACGGCCTCACTCCGATTGAGATTGCCGAGCAGTTAGAGTTGCCGGACAGCCTCGCCAAGGTGTTTGCCAACAGAGGGTATTACGGTACCGTCAATCACAATGTTAAGGCCATTTACCAACTGTATTTTGGCTGGTTCGATGCCAACCCAGCCAATCTGCACCCGCTGCCACCGGAACAAGCTGCGGTAAAATATGTTGAATTTATGGGTGGCGCAGACGCCGTCGTTGTACGAGCGGAGCAATGTTATCAGCGTGGCGAGTTTCGCTGGGTGGCGCAGGTACTTAATCATGTGGTATTTGCCCAACCCGATCACCGCGAGGCCAGAGAGTTATTGGCCAGGGCCTGTACGCAGATGGGCTATCAAGCGGAGAGTGGTCCCTGGCGGGACTTTTATCTGAGCGGTGCCCAAGAGTTACGCCACGGTGCACCCAAGGCCAATGTCGCCGCCTCAGCGGGTACCGTTGATACCCTGAAAGCGGTACCGATAGAATTATTTTTCGATCTGCTGGCGGTGAGACTCAACGGACCCAAGGCCCTCGGTCATTCGTTAGCGATCAACTTTGAATTTCCCGACAGCGGCGAAAAAGTGTATCTTACCGTGGGTAACGGCGTATTGAATTATGTGCTCGGTAAAACCAGTAGTGTTATTGCCACCACACTGACAGTTCCCAGAAGCTACTGGAATGCTTTTGCCGCCAACGACATTACCTTACAGGCACTGTTAGCCGATGAGCAGGTATCAGTAACCGGCGACCAAGAAATTGTGACAACCTTGTTTTCACTGATGGACGATTTCAAAATATTTTTCAATATAGTGGAGCCATAAAAACGCCTTTGTTTCGGCTAGGACAGCGCTGTATCAAGGGTCAGTATTGCCCGCTGCAGGGGGGTTAAACCCTCGCCAGCTCTGCGCTCATAACTGATAGAGAAGCTCTTTCGGTTTTGTTTGCCCTATTGTTTGCCCTATTGTTTGCCCTATTTTTTGCCCTATTGTTTGCCTTATTTTTTGTCATATTGCTTGCCTTGTTTTTTTCGCTGGCACAGCGCCGGAGCTGCATGCCGAGAAAGCGCTGTTGATGAGCGCTGTTCGCAAAACCTAAAAAAGCCAATGCTCACGGTTAGTGACTGCAGCGGGGCGCTGTAAGGTCTTCACTTTTGCCTACCAAGGCGCAAACGCCAAGCGAGCATGGCGCTGATCAGCCACTCACGCAAGAACAGCATACTTTTTATCGCCGCCGAGAAAAGCCATATCGTCATTGCAGTTAAGCTCGATTTCCAATCCGCTATTTTTCATTGTTAATGGTCAAATCCAGATTCATCCTACTGGAATAGTGTGCATAATTTCTCAGAGGCTGTGTGGTACTGCCCGATTCATGACCATAGTTGGGCCTAACGCTATAGCAAACTGGAGCACCAAGTTGGCGTTGTGACCGTTGTGGCCGAGCCAAAACGCTGAGTAGTGGCTTTGTCTTGGCTAACTATAAGACTTTTTACACCACTGCTTTGCAAAATAAAAATAATTTCACCAACAATATAATTTCAAAACCCTCCTAATCTATACCCCGCGAATTTCAGCAGTTTTCTGATCAATATATCAGAATTGAATATACAGTTATTCGCATATAGGTAAATAGTATTTATTGTTAGCTGAGCTGTTCACTACAGTAGAGTGTCGTTTCCGTGAAGGCAAAAGGTCTTTGCAATGGTGTGTATTGTTAGTCTGCCAGTGGCCGTTTATTCACATCTTTCATCTCAGTCAATCGACAATACAATACTCTTCATCGGCTTGCTGTGGTGCGCAGTAGTGACTCAAAATGTTAGTAACCGACACATGGGAATTGTGTAAGTAATAGGCACGTTATTGCTACATTTTATTGCTACATATTATTACTACAACATTATTACTACATGTTATTGCGACACCCTTATGACTATACGTTTGAAACTTTTTTTGCGGATGATATCGACCCTGTTGTTAAAAACAATTAATCTAAGAGGTAAAACAATGAATACTCAAACCTTTGATGAAACAAAATTTAACGAACTACAAGGCAAGGTCATGGGCGATGTGGGCGGCGCTATTGGTTTGCTGATGGCTTACATGGGTGATCAGGCAGGAGTCTATAAAGTACTCGAAGAAGCAGGCCCTTGCACTTGCGAGGAACTTGCAGAGAAGTCTGGCATCAATGCCCGCTACCTGCTTGAGTGGCTGTCATCTAATGCCGCATCCGGGTATGTTTGTTATGACACCGATGAAGACACATTTTCTTTATCCCCGGAACAGGCTGCAATTTTTTCTAACGAGGGAGAACCCACCTGTATGCAAGGGTTTTTTCAAGTTGTGGTGGCGCAATATGAAGCTAACAAGACAGCTATTGATGTATTCAAGACCGGCAAGCCACGGCCCTGGAGCGAGCACTCGCCCTGTTGTTTTTGTGGTACCGACCGATTCTTCCGTCCCGGTTATGTAGCCAATCTCATCTCCAGCTGGATCCCTGCTCTGGACGGTGTAGAAGCTAAACTTAAAGCCGGCGCCCGAGTTGCTGATATCGGTTGCGGCCTCGGGTCCTCAACCATTTTGATGGCCCAATTCTATCCCAACTCAACAATTGTTGGCATTGATTTTCACCGACCTTCAATAGAGGAAGCCCGCGCTAAGGCCGAGCAAGCCGGTCTTACCAATATTGAATTTCACCATGTCGCGGCCAAAGACTTTGATCAGAAAGATTTTGATTTTGCCTGCATATTTGATGCACTTCACGACATGGGCGACCCTGTCGGTGCAGCTGCGCACATCAAAAACAGCTTAAAGCCCGATGGTACGTTTATGGTGGTTGAACCGATGGCCGCTGACCGACTGGAAGATAATCTTCATCTACTAGGGGCTATTTTCTACGGTCTCTCTACCACCGTCTGTGTGCCTACATCTCGAGCACAAGAAGTGGGGCTCGCCCTCGGTGCGCAGGCTGGCCAACAGCGTATCAGCGATGTATTAGCCGAAGCAGGCTTTAGTAATGTGCAGCGGGCAACCCAAACGCCTACCAACATGGTACTCGAGGCACGGGCCTAGATTTAAGCACCACGGTAGCTTTAGACAACGGCAAGTGTAGCTGAAAAACGGGGGAGACTGTGCGGGCCGCAAGGTCCGTGCAGGGCACAAAGCCGTAACCCACTGCTGGTGATTTAGCCGCTGACCATAGCCTGTTATCAAGCGTTTTATCATCGCAGCATTTTAATCTGGCTAGTTGCTCGCTATCAACTCACTACAGTGCTTTACCGTTAACTAAAAAGGTCTTTTCATAACATAGCGGCTGTTAGTAAATGCAGGAAAAAGTGCGCATCCCCCCTCCTTTACTGCGCGCAATGCTGTAGCGGTTAATCGCTAAGATGGCATCAAATGCCCAACCTTTACCCAAATCAACGTTTCTTCATCCACATAGGGGTGGTGCTCGCTTAGGTGTGGACTGCGCAGCCAGGTTCCAGCGGGGTAACTACCGTGCTGGTCTTTAAAGGTGCCGGAGATGACATAAATTTCTTCTCCGCCAAAATGTTGATGGGGTTGAAACACTTCACCGGCTGGCCATTTCACCAGCGCTGTATGTTCGCCCTCAAAAGTGTGTAGCGTCATGACTTCTAAGGCGCCGTAACCAGACTGCCAAGACGTAGCCTTGGTATCTACGTGGATACGCTGGCTGTCGCCCTGAGAAAGCTGATGCAACTTTACCAAAATCACACAGCCTTGCTTGCTAAAAGGCGCGTGCCGAAACCCTTCGGGATTACGAAAATAAGTGCCCGCGGGGTAGTCGCCAGTCTCATCAGAAAAGATACCTTCGAGCACCAATATTTCTTCTCCCAAGGGGTGGTCATGGAGCGAAAAGCTGGCGCCAGCGTCGTAGCGTACAATGCTGGTGGCGTGACCGCGCTCAGCGTCTTCTCGCGCTAAGGATTTGCGCCACACTCCGGGCATGGGGCTGGCAACCCACTCCTGTTGATGGGTGTCGATGACCACAGTTTTTGAAAAATCCATATTATGCATAATAGCCTCGCTGCTCTGGTTGGGTGAATCGAATGTCAGTGGTGAGTCTTAGAGAATTTTTTCGCAAGCTCGGTAATAACAACCTGATTCCTGTACATTCGATTAATCACCAGCCCGATAAATACTGTATATATCTTATGCTTTCAGCGGGTACCGTGGGTTCGAAAAACCGTGCCATCATTACTTGTTCATTTAGTGTATGTGCTGATTAAAAAAAGACAACAACCATTATTTATTTAGTCGTATGGAAGCGATTTTGCAACCACGATTGGCACGCTCAATGTCACCAGCCAAATAAAAATGACTACCCGTTCCAAGATCGCCGGTTGCAATAGTGGTCTGATTGGCAGCAGAGTGATACCCATTCACCGCGCTTTCGAGACCGGAAATCTCAGCCACCACGTTACTTATCAAGCGGGTATTACCCTGCAGACTTTCGCTCGACCCCTGGCTAGTGGTTCACCACCACGAGGCGTTAATCTCTATGCTGCCTCAGCGCTGTAGGCTCTGATCTTTTTACTACCGGTACCTGTAAAGTCGACCATAATTAGTGCATTCATCATCTCCACTCTCTGAATTTGAGTAGCTATAATTGTTTTCCACCCATTTAGTTGGAGCCGAGCCACCACTTTGAACAATAGTAGGCCGATAAAGGCCCTGCTGCATTGTTTGCACAGTGGCTTGGTAAAATCAGCCCTACGAGGCGATTCTTTAATCCTTGCGTACCACCTTGAAGAATACACTTACCATGATTAATAATTATCTTGCTAGGCTGCCCGTTTAGCATCTGCTGGTAACAGCGGCGGGTATCACTGCGATCTCGCGTACTGCAACGAAAAAGCGGTGAAGACTTGCCATTCGGGCACACTATTTCATCAAGTTAAGTATAGGGTTGTATATCCAATGGGTGGACCGACAGAATGGTTCGCGACCACAAGCGCGGCGCTATCCCCTCCCCTCCCCCACACCGCCGATACTGATACGCCAAAATATCTCCATCGAGCAATGGTTGATCAATAGCCAGCAGTTTCAAGCAGTGGAGCATCGATGTTTTCGAGCGACGGCCTGAATCACTGAGCAACGGAAGGACATTTTTGAGTACACTGGCAGTGGCTGTACCAGCGACCTGAGAAAATCCGTGTAATCTTCATATTAAAGCAGTAACAGTGACTGCTGCCCTCCATTTTAAGCGGCTATTAGCACTTGGTATTCATTGCTTATGCAGTATCGTTAGCCCCTCTCTAATAGCGCCTGTCCCTTGCTTTCACCATGTTTTCACCTTGTTTTTGTCCAAGCCCATAGGCCCCCGGCAAAGATGTAGACAATACCCACTA
>JBLHLU010000242.1:0-6297 GCA_047623385.1 Paraglaciecola psychrophila | reverse complement strand
GGATTAATACCATCGCCGGCCTTAAAAAGATAAACTCTGTTGAGCTGCTGTTGGCAGCGCTGTCTTGGGATCAGCAGCAACTTCTTAATCGCGAGGCGCCGGTTGAATATATTACGCCGAGCAATAGGAAGGTCCCGATCATCTATGATCAGCAGCACGGTCCGCAAGTGTCGGTGCAGTTGCAGGAAATGTTCGGTCAGCTTGACTCAGTGATGATCGCCAATGGCCGGCACCCGATTAAATTCGAGCTGCTGTCTCCGGCCCGCAGGCCGATACAAACCACCAGTGATTTAGGTAATTTTTGGCGTACCTCCTATTTTGAGGTAGCTAAAGATATGCGCGGGCGATATCCCAAGCACCGGTGGCCTGAGCAGCCGTTGCTAGAGCGTGCGGGTAAGTCTTTAAAGCGCCGATAATGCAGTCGAAATACCACCCCCGACGCAGTAGCTAAAGGGCGCGGTAGTAGGAATATCACGCTGGAGTGTGTACCATTCCAGCAGTAGCACCAAATCTATTCCAACCGTGGTTAAAAAGGAGCGATAAGTGAGTACATCAGCGGGCGCACAGGGCGCTGCGGGGCTATTGAAAAGCACTGCGCTAGTCGAACTACACCGGTCTCTGGGGGCCAAGTTAGTGCCCTTTGCTGGTTATGAGATGCCGGTGCAGTACCCGCTTGGGGTGCTCAAGGAGCACCAGCATACTCGCAGCGCCGCAGGTCTATTCGATGTTTCCCATATGGGTCAAATACGGCTAACGGGTGCTGCTGTGGCGCAGGCGCTTGAGGCGATTGTACCGGTTGATATCATCGACTTACCGGTAGGTATGCAGCGCTACGCAGTGTTTTGCAATGAGCGCGGCGGTATTCTCGACGACTTAATGGTTAGCAATTGCGGCGATTATTTTATGTTGGTGGTTAACGCCGGCTGTAAAGAGCAAGACACCGCCTATTTGCGAGCAAAGTTGCCAGCTGACATTAAATTAGAGGTTTTAGAACAGCATTCGCTATTGGCGCTTCAAGGCCCACTGGCCCGGCAGGTGTTGAGTCGGCTGTGCGCCGCGGCCGGCGAGTTAGTCTTTATGCACTGCCAAACGTTATCGCTCGGTGGCATAGAGGCGCTGGTATCTTGTTCCGGTTACACAGGTGAGGACGGTTTTGAAATTTCAGTGTCAAACGCCGATGCCCAGGCATTAGCGGCGCTGTTGTTAGCGCAGCCAGAAGTTGAACCGATAGGGTTGGGCGCCAGGGATTCGCTGCGACTAGAAGCGGGTCTGTGTCTATACGGCCACGACCTGGATCCGCAGACTACGCCGATCGAGGCGAGCTTGTTATGGGCTGTGTCGCCAGTGCGCCGCCCCGATGGTGCCCGCGCCGGTGGCTATCCCGGCGCCGAGGTCATCGCCGCACAGATTGCCCAGGGGGCCGGGCGCAAGCGATTGATGTTTAAGCCCGAGGGGCGGGCGCCAGTGCGTGAAGGTGCTGCTATTATTGACGGCGAGGGTGCGCAGGTAGGTCGGGTCTGCAGCGGGGGCTTCGGTCCGACGGTTGGTGGCCCAGTGCTGATGGCCTATGTTGACAGCGCTGCGATTGCCACCGGCGCGCCGTTATTTGCCGAGTTGCGCAATAAATCCCTGGCCTTGACCCGTGTCGTAGGTGGCTTGCTGCCGTCGCGTTACTTTCGCGGCTAACACTGCGCTACTTACTGAGCTAAATTATCATGAGCCCGTTTTTTTTGGCCGTTATTGAGGGTTTTTACGGTCGTCAGTGGAGCTGGTCTGAGCGCCGTGGCTACGCACAGTTCCTCTCCGATCAGGGCTTTGAAGCCTATGTTTACGCTCCTAAGGGTGATAGTTTTTTGCGTTCACGCTGGCGTGAGACCCATCCGGATGAACCTTGGCAGCAGCTGCTGAATCTGGCCGCCCACTACCGACAAAAAGGCCTGCGCTTCGGTTTGGGGCTTTCGCCACTGGGACTAAACCATGACTATGGCGCTGCAGATCGAGACGCGCTGCGGGTAAAAGTGGAGTGTATTAATGAGCTAAAACTGGATGTTTTGTGTATTTTGTTCGATGACGCCCAGGCTGATATCGACGGATTGGCTACTAGGCAGTTGCGTATCATCGAAGACATTAGCAGCCAGAGCAATGCTAGTCAGATTATTGTCTGTCCCAGTTACTATTCTTTTGACCCGGTGTTAGAGCAGGTGTTTGGTACTATGCCGGTTAACTACTTGCATGAATTAGGGCGTGACCTCGACCCTAGCTACGGTGTGTTTTGGACCGGTAACAAAGTCGTGTCGAGTAGCTATGAACTTGAAGATATCGAGCGGGCGAGTGCGCTGTTGCGACGCCGGCCAATGCTGTGGGATAACTACCCGGTCAATGACGGGCGCGTCACCAGCAATTTCCTTCATCTGAAAGCTTATAGTGGCAGGCCTTGGCAACTGTCTGCGGCCACTGCTGGCCACTGGGTCAACCCAATGAATCAAGCAGCCTTGTCGCAACTGGTGTTGCCTACCCTGCGCGACGTCTATCAGTTGAAGGCGGCTTATAACAGCTCGACAGCACAGCAAAAAAGTCTTGCGCTAATTTCAGACTCACAGCTGCGACAACAACTGCTGGCAGATATAGGCAGTTTCCAGCAGTTTGGTCTGTCGGGCCTTGGGGCGTCAGAGATAATCCGGCTGCAGGGTATTTATGCTCACTTCGACCACCCGATGGCGGTTGAAATATACCAATGGCTGACCGGGGGGTATCGTTTTGACCCAGCCTGTCTTACGGATTAACGCTCAGGCGATTAACTCGGCGTCGAGCGCGCTCAATCTAACCGCCTAAGGCGGGTGAAAACCGCTATGTTAGCGAAGGACTTATGGAAAATTTTACGGCTGTCACCATCGATCACGATGATCCAGAACGCTTGCTTAACGAGCACGTCGCGGCGCTGGCGGTGCGTGGGCACGGTGCTGCGCTGCTGTTGGTGCAGTACCGATTTAAACCCTATTGGCTGGGCGTGGATGCTGAGGCGCTAGCGTTAGGGGCGTTGTATTTTTTGTCCCTCGGGCCGGCAGGGCCGCAGCTAAAAGTCGCTGTGAGTAGCGCGCCAGAGGTTCTGTTAACAGCTTTAAAGCAGGCTGAGTTAGTGCCCAGCGAAGGCGGCTATCAGCAGTTTTGCCGCAACCAAGGCCTGCCGACATTTAGCCCAGAGGCTATGTTAATGCTCAGCCCGGTGGCTATTCCCAAGCCCTGGGGACAAGAAATATGGTATACCGGTATCGAACAGCGCGGAGTGGCAAATGCTTGCAGTGGCGGCTTGTTAACACCACTGCCACTGTTGTTGTCGGCGCTGCCACGGGGTTTTTGCAACCGTCGGCAGCAATCACTGGTTTTGTTAAAAACACTGGATCCACTGGCTGATCGCGATCGCGGCGATCTCTATTTCGAACTGCACCAATACAAGCGCGAAGTGTATGTGGTGACTGCTATAGATGCGCAGTGTTGGCCTGAGGGCCGCGGTGCGATCCGCTTTGGTTGTGATCAAGAGCAGCGCCGGCAGTACCCCGATGACGGGCAGTTTCGGGCGGCTTTTTTGGCTGCGATCAAAGCCTACGAAAACGTTAGGCGCAAGTTAGACAATGACCATGGCGAATCCGCCGAGGCTATCGACGTGACGCTTGCCCAGCGCGATCAATGGCGGGCCGAGGAAGTGCGCTTGCGCGGCATTATGGAATCTTTTAGCGCCAGCTTGTCACTGGGTCTTGGAGACGTGGTCAAAGTACCTTGTCTGACGCCCCATTCGCTGCAGCATGGGGTGCGCACGATCGAGTTCCAAACACCGGTCTACGAGCGGTTGATTATCTCCTTTAACCAACAGGTGCAAACTCAGGGTCACTGGGACAGCGAAGCGGCAATGGCCTTGATGAATTTGGAATCGGTGGTACAGGAAGCCTCGGTGACGTTGATGGACGAAGCTGGGTTGACGGTGCAGCGCATTGTCGCCTTTGACGACTTCGAAGTACTAAGAGTGCATTTGAGTGTCGGGCGCGACTTCCGGCCGGTAGACATTGTCGACTACTGTTTACTGGTGGCGATCACCGGTGAACTCAGCGTCGCGGGTGAATCCCTGCTGCCAGAGCAGGCGGCACTGCTGGCAGCGGCCAGTAATGGTATCGAAATCACCCCTGCACGGGGTGAATCAGCCTGCTTTTTGCTCGCTTATCCAAAATAGTGATACTTCTGCCCTCGGAGCGGTTGAAGAGGCTGGTTCATTGTGGCAGAATCACCGCCCCGTTGACCTAGGCTGTCCCATTAGCCGTTCAGTGGCCACAATCGGCTTGTTTTTGGCTAGGTTGTAGCTGATTGCAGGTCAACGAGTAGAGTTGTTCTCCCATCGCGGCGTGGCCGTGGCGAGGAGAGTTTGATACCTGTTTAAGGTATGCGGACGTGGTGGAATTGGTAGACACGCCAGATTTAGGTTCTGGTGCAGCAATGTGTGAGAGTTCGAGTCTCTCCGTCCGCACCATTTTTTTATTCGATTCAGCGCTTGCAGGTGTGATTAATAGCCGTGCATGTGCTACAGATATTCTGCAAATTAGGTAAGCGCCCATCTATTGCTCAGCAGTAGCGTCGGTTCTCAAGAGTTAAGGGTTAGAGGAATTCCCAATGCAAGTTTCTATTCAAACGACTACCGGTCTCGAGCGTCGTTTAACCATTGTAGTACCCGCCGAACGCGTTGATAGCGAAGTGAACACGCGGCTGCAGAAGGCCATGGGCACTGTTCGTCTGGACGGCTTCCGGCCCGGCAAAGTGCCGATGAAAGTGATGCGTCAGCGCTTCGGTGCCGGTGTTCGCCAAGAGGTTGTCGGTGACGTGATGAATCAGAGCTTCCAGGAGGCCGTGGTTCAAGAAAAGCTGAAACCCGCAGGCAGCCCAACAATCGAGACAAAGTCGATTGACGAGGGTAGCGATCTGGAATTCACTGGTACTTTCGAGGTCTTCCCCGATATCGAGCTGAAGGACTACAGTACTATTGAAGTTGAAAAGCCGGTGGCAGCAGTAGTTGATGCCGACATCGACACTATGATAGAAAATTTGCGCAAGCAGCAGTCAAGCTGGGCTGCGGTAGAGCGGGCGGCTATAGACACCGACCAAGTCAACATTAATTATGCGGGTACTCGCGACGGTGAGGCCTTTGACGGCGGCACCGCTGAGGGCAGTGATTTAGTGCTCGGATCTAACAGCATGGTTCCCGGCTTCGAGAGCGGTATTGTTGGCATGAAGGCCGGCGAAGAGAAAGTTGTCGCTTTGACTTTTCCTGATGACTATCAGGCAGAAGCATTGCGCGGCGCAGCGGTCGAGTTCGCTATTACAGTTAACACCGTCTCCGAACAGGCTCTGGCCGAGCTAGACGACGAGTTTTTTGCCAAGTTTGGTGTTAAAGAAGGCGGTGTTGAGGCTTTTCGCACCGAAGTTGCCGGTAACATGAACCGCGAGCTGGATAATGCCATTAAGGGCAAGATCAAAAATCAGGTAATGGATTCCCTACTGGCTATGCACGACGATATTCTTACGCCTAAGGACCTAATCAAACAAGAAACCACGGTGTTGCGCGGTCAGATGATGCAGCAGTTTGGTGGTCAGGCAGCGCCTTCGATGGATCTGGAGTCACTGCTGCCCGACGAAATGTTTACTGATCAGGCTCAGCGCCGAGTCAAGTTGGGCTTGTTGTTAAATGAATATATCACTCAGCAAGAAATCGTTGCCGATGCTGATAAAGTAAAAGAGACGGTAACCGGTCTCGCCTCTACCTACGAAGACCCAGAAGAGGTGATTAACTATTACTACGGCAATCAGCAGCAGTTGCAGCAGATCGAGTCGATGGTGGTTGAAGACATGATTGTTGAACGTCTGTTGGAACAGGGCCAAGTGACCGATAAGGCCTGTAGCTACGAAGAGGTGCTGGCACCGAAGGCGCAAGAGGCCGACGAGGAAGAAGTTCAAGAGGCACAGTAAAACACTGCTTTTAAGATTAGGTCCTCTCGATAGGCGGCGCTGCTGTACGGTGTAACGTACGGCGCGTCGCTTTATTTTTATCTGCTCAATGCGCCACTGGCGATAAAGTTAGTGCTGCCAAGGCCGATGTAATAATGAGTGGCCAATTGTGGTAGGATTCTAGTTAAAACTAGGGTACGTTGAGCCACCACGGGCAACGGTTGCTACCGTCACCACGGCGGCGCGTATTAAGGCTGTTGTGCAGCGCAGGGTATTCGTCAGTTCATTGCGTCCTTGCTACTGTAATCGTGT
>JBLHLU010000241.1:0-6298 GCA_047623385.1 Paraglaciecola psychrophila | reverse complement strand
GCACAGCGGTTTGCCGCCTAGGGCTGACGGCAGTCGAGTGAAGCGCGGTAACAATGCCCCTCCCTCACGCCGCAAAAAATCTGGCACCTCGCACACTCGGCGTAAATAGTACCGACCCCGCACTGGTCTGGTCTGGTCTGGTCTGGTCTGGTCTGGTGAAATTTTAACCAGCCTGCTAGACTCATCTATTATTGCTGACAAAACCGCTGTAGTGGCGCTTTGTTCAGCACTTTTTGGGTGACCTACAGGTGGACTTTACTTACCAGTCAGTTTTTTCTGCGGAGTAGCAAGATGACAATAATTGCTAATAACGGGCTCAATACCCCAGCTAGTGCCAATAACCGTAGCAACAGTGGTAGCAGTAATAACAGCAAAGCAACCCAGCCAAACTCGAGTCCGACCCAGTCGTCTAACCAAGTAAAAAATGCGCTGATACTGCAGGCGCAACTCGATGTCAGTCTATCCAGCGGCAACAATTCACTAGCACTGCTCTACAAAACTGCACTAGAGTCTCTGGGCGAAGCGTTAGAGCCGACTCTGGGCGCCAATGCCATTGAGCAGATACGCCAGCGCGGCAATGAGTATTACACCCCCGAGGCAACCGCCGAGCGTATCGTGCAGGTCTCCACCGATTTTTTTGAACGCTATCGCGAGAACCATCCCGAGCAAAAATTAGAACAGCAATTAGACGAATTTCTCGCCCTGATTGGCAGCGGTGTGGACCGTGGTTTTACTCAGGACAGGGGAATATTACAGGGGCTGGAGGTATTGCAAGGCAGTATTGCCGACAATATCGATAACACTTACCAGCTAGTCTTTGCCGGTTATGATCAGTTTAGAAGTGTGGTGCTAGAGGGAGAAATTGAGCCGGTATCATCGAAGCTAACGCCCCAGAGCAGCACCGCAATCGAACAGTATCGAACGGTGGCTGCTAGCGCCGACTAGCGTTCACTCAGCAGCCGCGACTTGGCAGTAAAATCTATAGCGTGTTTTATAGCATTTTCAGGAAGACTAAAGCGGCGCTTCTGCCCACTTACCGATGCCGACATTCAGCAGCGCGCAGCTCAAGTGGTTATTTAACAGCCGTCACTAACAGCCATTATCAACAGCCGCCATTAGCAACCCCTCCAATTGGCAATTCTCACCCGCAAGTGATTTTCAGCAGACCGCTGGCGACGCTGGACAACCGGCTATGCTTGACGTTGCAGGCTTGACGTTACAGGCTTGAAGTTACAGGCTCGGCACTCGGCATAACAGGTTTTATCAGGGTGGTCTAAGTGTGCAACCCAGTATGGCATGCAACCCCAGTCAAAGGGGTTGCTGTAGTAGTCACAATATGGCGCTGAAAAGTCGTAGTTTTGGCTGGCATCTTCGACAGTGACCACCCGTTTTAGCGCGACTAATACAGTTGCGCTGTCGCCGTTGCCGCTAGCGGTTACCTGAGGTTCGATTGCCACTAGCTCGGTTACCCGCTGGTCTGTGGCCTCTAGCATTTTCGCCGGAGCGCTGACCGTCGCGGTGTCCAGAGCGAGGCTGCTTGGGGCGCCTGGCACTACTGCCACTACCACCGGGTTGTCCCAGCCGTGAGGGCGGCAAATCATTGACCGGATCAAAACCTTCCAGTGGCTTGCGTTCAATAATTTTCTGCGTCAATTTTTCAATGGCGAACAATAACTTGGCCTCGTCGGCACTAACCAATGATACCGCTTGACCCGTGGCGCCGGCGCGGCCCGTTCTGCCGATACGGTGCACATAGTCCTCTGCCACGTTGGGCAGATCAAAGTTAACCACCTGCGGCAGTTGGTCGATATCCAAGCCCCGCGCCGCAATGTCCGTGGCGACTAACACCCGGGTCGCGCCGCTCTTAAAATCGGCCAAGGCTTTAGTGCGCGCACCCTGACTTTTATTGCCGTGAATGGCAGCCGCCTGAATACCCTTGCTGTCCAAATGTTTGGTCAGCCGGTTGGCACCGTGTTTAGTGCGGCTAAATACCAATACTTGGGCCCACTCGTTGTCCTTTATTAAGCGTGTTAACACCTGTGACTTGGCATTTTTGTCAACCGGACAAACCCACTGCTCTACCGACTCAACCGTGGTGTTGCGCGGGCTGACGGATATCTCTACCGGGTTGTTGACCATGCCCTTGGCCAGGGTTCTGATCTCGTCGGAAAAAGTCGCAGAGAACATCAGGTTTTGTCTTTTGGCCGGTAAAAAGCTCAGTATTTTTTTGATGTCGCGGATAAAACCCATGTCTAGCATGCGATCCGCTTCGTCCAGCACCAAGATTTCCAACTGTTTAAACTTCACAGAGTTTTGATTGTATAAGTCCAGCAGCCGGCCCGGTGTTGCCACCAGCACATCGCAGCCACGGCGCAGCTTCATCATTTGCGGGTTGATTTTGACACCGCCAAATACCACCGTTGATGACAGTGGCAAATGCTGGCCATAAGTTTCAACGCTCTCCGCAACCTGTGCTGCCAATTCCCGGGTGGGCGTCAAGATCAATGCCCTGACTTGATTGGGCTGGGCGCGCTCACCGGTGCTGAGCAATTCTAAAATGGGTAGGGTAAAGCCCGCAGTCTTGCCGGTACCGGTCTGAGCCGCCGCCATAACGTCCTTGCCAGCCAGTACTGCTGGGATGGCCTGGGCCTGAATCGGTGATGGAGTATCGTAGCCCTGAGCGGACACAGCTTTAAGTAAAGAGGCCGATAGGCCCAGAGAGTCGAAGCTCATGAATAATTCTCTAAATGGTATGGTGAAGGGGGTCGCCCATTGGCGCCGGCGCAGCATACAGCAACTGGCCGCTTAGCGCCACGCCAGTTAGCGTTTGTTAACTAGCCTGGGGGTAATACTAATCTTGCCGGGGCTTGATAAACCAGCATTGGTGCAGGCGTTTGGAACGCTGAAAGTCTTTGTCGAAAGACCAATCGGTGCGCTCTTCTATCTGGTAATCTGACAGCGCTTCGCTATCGAGTACAAAGCGGCGCTGATTGTTGGAAAAGATCAAGGTGCCGTCGCGGCTCAACAGCTTCATTGAATTCTCGATGAGTTCGACGTGATCACGCTGAATATCCAATACCCCCTCCATTTTTTTGGAGTTGGAAAATGTTGGTGGGTCTAACAAAATCAGGTCGTAGCGATTTTCGGCTTGCAGCAACCATTCACGCACATCTGCTCTGATCAGCCGGTTGCTGGTTTCACTCAATCCATTGAGGGCAATATTCTTTTTCCCCCAGTCGAGATAGGTAGCCGACAAGTCGACACTGTCGGTGAAGGTAGCGCCGCCCAGGGCCGCGTGCACGCTGGCAGTGGCGGTATAACAAAATAAATTGAGAAAACGCTGACCGCGCGCCAGCTCGGCAATTTTCATTCGCACCGGGCGATGATCCAAAAACAGACCGGTGTCTAAATAATCTTTGATATTGATCAGCAGCGTGGCCTGCCCCTCTTTGATCTCAAAGTATTCGCCGCTGTCCTGCTGCTTGCGGTATTGGCTAGCACCTTTTTGCCGGTTGCGCTGTTTCAACACCACATGCTTTTTGTCGACCTGCAGTGCCAGTGGAATCGCCTCTAAAACCTCGTTCAGACGTTTCAGTGCCGCCGCTGGATCGACCTTGCTCGGCGCCGCGTATTCAGCCACATAAATCCAGCCCTCGTAGTAGTCAACCGCCACCGAGTACTCCGGCATATCGGCATCGTATAAGCGGTAGCAGCTGATGCTGTGTTTTTTGCTCCACTTGGCCAACCCCTTCTTGTTCTTGAGCAGGCGGTTGGCAAACATTCTGCCGCCCTCGGTCAAATCATCAAGGGTTTTGCCAACGATCGGCGCGCCTACTTCCCGGCTGCTGTCGTGTACCACGGCAGCCTCGTCGACATCAAAATTGAGTAGTTTACTGGGGATCGCGCCATTGTAAAACTGGTACTGCTTGTTACTGCGCAAACCCATCTGCTTACCCAGATCGGGATTGCCGGTAAAAACACTGGCCTTCCAACCGGTAAATTCAGTTTTCAGCCGCTGCCCTAAATGCCGGTACAAATGAATCAGTGAAGACTCATCGCCTAGCCGCTCGCCGTAGGGAGGGTTGGTAACCACTAGTCCGGCGGACAACTCACCGTGAGTGGGTTTAACAAAGCGAGCCAGTTCCTTGCGCAGCACCCTGACGAAACCATTAAGCCCCGCAGCGTCAATATTTTTCTGCGCATTTTCGATCGCACTAGGGCTGGCATCGTAGCCTCTAATCTGCGGCCACTGACGACTCTTAGCGAGCTGCTCCAGCGCTTCCGCCTCCTCGACCAGCGCCGTCCAGGTTTTGCCTTCGTGACCCAACCAACCATCAAAACCCCAGTACTGACGCAGTAGACCCGGGGCGATATTGCCATACATTAACGCCGCCTCGATCAACAGCGTGCCGGAACCACACATCGGGTCTAACAGTGCACCGCCACTGGCGGCAACTCCAGGCCAGTCCGCTCGCAACAATATAGCAGCTGCCAAATTTTCTTTTAACGGCGCCAGACCACCGCTGAGACGATAACCACGTCGGTGCAGACTCTCACCGGATAAATCGAGGCTAACTACCACCCGACCCTTGGCAGCGCGCACATTGATCCGTACATCGGGGGTGTCGGTATCAACGTTGGGCCGACGCTGGTAATGTTCGTTAAAAAAGTCGGCAATTCCATCTTTGGCTTTCAAGGCACCAAAATGGCTGTGGTTGATATCTTTCAAAGAGCCGGTGAAATCAATGGCAAAGGTGCCGTCCACCGACAGATGCTGATCCCAGCGCAGCGACTTCACCGCTTGGTACATATCTTCCGCCCGGTGGCACTCGGCGTCGATCACCGGCATCAAAATTCTATTGGCTAGGCGTGACCACAGGCAGGCGCGGTAAGCAATTTCTAGCGGGCCATCAAAGTAGACACCGGCTACCGTTTCTTTGGCATAGGGCGCACCGAGGCTTCTGATTTCTTCGAGCAGCAGTGTCTCAAGACCCTTGGGGCAGGTGGCAAAATAGGCGGCGGACTGTGACATAGGGTGACCTGTTTCAATAATACGTTTCATTAACACCTCCCTAACAAAGGAAGCGCTCTAACTGGGGGACAAGGAAAAAAGCTCTCAGACTAAAACGTAGTGCTATTATTCGTTCTAGAGAACCGTGTAAACCTGCCAAGCCATTGATTTTAAATATGTAATTAGGCTTATAATCAATCTTTATAACAACAGGGAAAAACGTCGAAGATAGGCTGTCGACAACAATCTCAACATTTGTTTAACTGTATGGGTATCCCGCGGCGGCATTCTACCACCCGCGGGCTGACAGCCCCAACAATAACCGACAAACAATTGCCAAGGGTCAATCTAGGACAGTCGATCTAGCTCAGCTACTCAAGTTAGACGACGCGCTCCGGCACAAGCAGTGCCAAACAAGCAGAGCCATACAAGTCATTTCTAACCAGGAGGACATTACTACCGCAGCTAAACCCTATTCGCCGGCATTGGTCTGTGCTGCGGGCATTACGCGCTAACCCTCTGCGCTTGCTCCCAGCCAGGATTCCCAGAGACCTATAACAGCGCCGGCGAGCACGATAGACAAAATCTGAGGCTTTATTGATGAGAAGACAAAAGCGTGATTTATCAGAACGGGCATTTCAAAAAGGTTATCGAGCCGGCGTGAAGGGAAAACACAAAGAAAACTGTCCACATGACGACAACGGAGAGATTCGCCAACAGTGGCTAACCGGTTGGCGCGAGGGACGAACGGACAATTGGGACGGCTACACCGGGGTGTCAGGCATCCATAAGATGAACCTGCACTGAGTCCACCAAACTACCCCGTCGACACCAATAAAAAGGCCCTCCCCGGGCCTTTTCTAGTTTTACCCTAGCGCCATTATGCATCCAAACATCACCTACCGTTACAGTCTTGCAACCGAAATAAACTTTCCCTCTTCGCTAAACTCGATAACAAATGAACCCTCAATACCGCTGTGACTGACAAAGGGTTGCAAAATGTTAGCGGGAAACTTGACCGAACGACCGTCTCGACTGCGGGTACTAACCGCTGCCGAGGGCGTCTTGTAATATTTAAGATATTCTTCCGTGGTAATACGGATGTCGATTACTAGCTGCATGCCAATACAAAAAGAATGACGACCGGCGCTGTAGCACCGGTCGGCAGCCTTAACTAACCCCTTGGTCCAGAGACTGATAGTAGTCCATCAATATTTGCGCGCACTCGGGGCGGGCAAATTCAGGCGGTGGAGCAATGCCTTGACCCAGCATTTCACGTACCTTGGT
>JBLHLU010000240.1:0-6314 GCA_047623385.1 Paraglaciecola psychrophila | reverse complement strand
GCAGTCAAATTCCGCCACCGCCGGCCTTTGAAAAATACACTGTGACTGAGCCGGTCAGGCCGATCAATATTGAACCGGTTGCGCAGGCTGGGGAAGCTACCGTTGCGGCGAAGTTGGCGGCGGCTGAAAAACTCGCTGAGGTTAAGCCCGAAGCGACGGCCGCTAAGCCCTCATTAGACGAGCGTGGTCTGCCGCGTTCCTGGGTTATTCAAGTGGCAAGTTTCAAGAAAAAATCCAACGCCAAAGATCTCATGTTAGCGCTACAGCAGCGTGGGCTGAAAGCGTATACTCGGGTGCAAAGTACTGCTAATGGCAGCTCCACTCGGGTGTTTGTAGGACCAAAATTAAGCAAAGAAGCGCTCAATAAAGACCGTATTATGATCGATAAGGTGTTTTCAGTAACATCGATGGTGGTGCCTTTTAGTCTTAGGTAAAGCCCATCATGACCACCCTGGTGACGGCAGCTTTAGTTGCGGCCGGTGGTCACTACTAATGAATGGTTTTTGGCGGCGGGAATGATGGAGTACTGCTACCGGCTCTGATAGAATTCCGTTGCTTAGCGCAGTCAGTTTTTGCTCGGCGAAATACTGCAGTGAAAAGCCCGAAAAAACGCAATAATTAAAAACCCGACGAAACGCAACAGTTAAAAGGTTATACGCAGTAAATGAATTGGGCTGATTGGACGATTGTCGCCATTGTGGGTATTTCCAGCTTGATTAGCCTCACCCGAGGCTTTGTTCGTGAGGCCATCTCTCTGGCAATTTGGGCGCTGGCATTTTTTATAGCGCTGTCCTTTCATGAACGCTTAGCCGTTTTATTACAAGATTCTGTGCAGTCGGCATCGCTGCGTTATATCCTCTCCTTCGCAGCTCTGTTTGTAGCTACGCTCATTTTCGGTTCAATGGTCAAATACTTGTTGGCAGAGTTGGTGAAGGTTGCCGGTCTGCGAAGCACTGATCGCTTGTTGGGCACGGTCTTTGGTCTCGGCCGTGGCATTATCATTGTTATGGCATTACTGCTGTTATTGCCAATGGTTATTCCTGTAGATGAGGATGTCTGGTGGCAGCAATCGTTACTTATTCCCGAATTTCTTCTGCTAGAACAGTGGTCTAGAGATACGTTTAGCGCGTTACTCGAATTTTTCTCGACTATTAGTGGGCGCATCAGTGAGCCGGTTTGATCGCTGTGGTTTTAGTTGCGGTAGTTGCGTATTTTCTGGGCAATGGATTGGCGCTATAGGTTGTTGAACGTTATTAAAATTTAATTCACTTGTGAGGTTAACGCCATGTGCGGGATAGTTGGTATCGTTGCCAAATCCAATGTAAATCAAGAACTGTATGATGCGCTAACGGTTCTACAGCACCGAGGGCAGGACGCTGCCGGCATCGTGACTTGGTCCGGTGGGCGGCTCAATCAACGCAAGGGCAATGGTTTGGTGAATGATGTGTTTCGCCGCCGCCACATGGAGCGTTTGCAGGGTAATGCCGGTATCGGCCATGTTCGCTACCCCACTGCGGGGGGCTCTAGCCCGGCGCTGGCGCAGCCTTTTTATGTCAATTCGCCCTACGGTATCAGCTTGGCCCACAACGGTAATTTGACCAATACCGAGCAACTCAGTAAAGAGTTATTTAAATCTGATCTACGCCATCTCAATACCCACTCCGACTCCGAAGTCATTCTCAACGTATTCGCCCATGAGCTGCAATGTCTGGGTAAACTCACTCCCAGCGCAGAAGATATTTTCGCCGCGGTTGCCGGCGTACACAAGCGCTGTAGTGGCGGTTATGCGGTGATTGCCTTGATCGCCAACTATGGCATCGTAGCTTTCCGCGACCCACACGGTCTCAGGCCTATTGTGTTTGGCTCTAGAGACAAAGGTAACGGCAAGGAATATATGATTGCCTCGGAAAGTGTGGCACTCGATGTATTGGGCTTTCAGTTAGAGCGTGATGTAGCACCCGGTGAGGCGGTGTTTGTCGACTTCGAAGGCAATTTTCACGCTCGCCAATGCAGTGATGTCGCCGAGGCTTCCCCCTGTATTTTCGAACATGTGTATTTTGCCCGTCCGGATTCTATTATGGACGGTATTTCAGTGTATAAAACGCGATTGCGACAAGGGGAAAAACTGGCGCAAAAAGTGCTCAGGCTACGTCCTGACCACGACATCGACGTTATCATTCCGATCCCGGATTCTAGCCGTATAGCCGCGCAGCTGATGGCACACAATCTTGACATTAAATTTCGTGAGGGCTTGATCAAAAACCGCTATATAGGCCGCACGTTTATTATGCCGGGGCAAAGCCAGCGCAAAAAGTCTGTGCGGCAAAAATTGAATCCTATCGGTTTGGAGTTTAAAGGCAAAAATGTGATGTTGGTCGATGACTCTATTGTTCGGGGTACTACTTGCAAACAAATTATTCAGATGGCCAGAGATGCCGGTGCTGCCAAGGTGTATTTTGCCTCCGCCGCGCCACCGGTTCGCTACCCTAATGTCTATGGCATCGATATGCCCTCCTCGGAGGAGTTGATTGCCTTTGATAAAAGTGAGCAGGAGGTCTGCGAGATGATTGGCGCTGACTGGCTGGTCTATCAAGATTTGGACGATTTGATTGACTGCTCGCAAGAGGGCAACCCAACTATCAAACAATTTGACTGCTCGGTATTTAATGGGGAGTACGTCACTGGCAATGTAGAACAGGACTATCTTAAAAGATTAGCGGACCAGCGCAGCGATAGTAACAAAGGACTAAATGACGACGACGATGACGAAGCGGTTATCGACTTGCACAATGACGAGGCGATGTGAGCGCTGAGAGCTGTTGTTATTAAATAAACCATAGGGCTGCTATGCAAAAATTGATCGATAGCGCGGTTGCCGAGGTCGGAACGGTTTTACTGGGCAAGGAACAGCAGGTGCGTCTGGCTATTTGCTGCCTGTTGGCCAAGGGGCATTTGCTGATCGAAGATCTGCCTGGGATGGGTAAAACAACACTGTCTAATGCACTGGCCCGAGTGCTGGGACTGGACTATAAGCGAGTGCAATTTACCAGTGATTTACTACCAGCAGATATTCTGGGCGTATCGGTATTTAATCGCGATTCAACCGAATTTCAGTTTGTTCCGGGGCCGGTGTTTACCCAAGTACTATTGGCCGACGAAATTAATCGCACCACACCTAAGTCCCAAAGTGCGCTGCTAGAGGCGATGGAGGAGGGGCAAGTCACCATCGACGGGGTGACTCGCCAATTGCCTGAGCCCTTTTTTGTTATCGCCACGCAAAACCCGGCGACACAAGCGGGTACTTATCCATTGCCGGAATCGCAACTCGACCGCTTTTTGATGCGTTTGTCATTGGGTTATCCCGATAAGACGGCTGAGCGCCAGCTATTAATGGGCGGGGAGAGCGCTAAAAAATTGCCGCAATTACGCAATATTATTGCTAAGTCAGAGCTCATCGCTATTCAGCAATCGGTGCTCGAAGTTCACTGTTCAGAGGGGTTATTGGATTACCTGCAGCGCTTGGTCGAGGTTACTCGCAGCAGTGCTGATTACGCCGTGGGTCTGTCTCCCCGGGGCGCGCTGGCGCTACTGCGCTGTGCCAAAACCTGGGCACTAATGGCCGGGCGAGGTCATGTGGTGCCGGAGGATTTGCAAAGTGTCCTATCATCTGTGGTTGAACACCGGCTCAGTACCTCACTGGATTATCGCGCCGATGCCAGCGGCCTCTCACAGCGGCTGCTAGAGCAGGTCGATGTGATGGTCTGACTCGATGGGGTTCACTGTGACGCAGAACATTCGGCAGTTTTTTAATGCCCGCTTCCAACAGTTTATTAACCGTCAAATTCCGCCGGGTCACTCGATCACCTTGGATCGGCACGTTATTTTTATCTTTCCCTCCAAGGCCGGGCTGTGGTTTGGCATGCTGTTGCTACTGATGTTGCTGGCGGCTGTTAACTACCAGAACAACATGGCATTCGCGCTAGTATTTTTTCTCAGTAGTTTGTTTATCGTTACCATTATGCATACCTTTGCTAATTTGTCCGGGCTCAGTTTTAAGGCGTTGCGAGCGGGTCCGGCGTTTGTTGGTGATAGCGTGCCTTTTGAACTACTGCTGTCTCGTGAAGGTAGCAAAAGCTACTTTGATATTAACATCTACTGGCCTCACAGCGAGGTGCAGCTGGTAACCTTGATGAGCCAGCAGCAGCGAGTGAAACTGCACTTAACAGCGGCCCGTCGTGGGCTATTTAAGCCCGGTCGATTAAAAGTAGAAACCTTTTATCCGCTCGGTCTACTGCGCGCATGGACCTGGATAGAGCTGGACTGGGCGGCGCTGATTTATCCCGCGCCGCTGGCCTGCGAATACAGCGCCCTGTCGCTTAGTGACAGTGATCACGCAGCGGCAGAGCCGGTTCCAGGATCGGAGGACTTTTACCAGTTTCGTCACTACCAAGCCGGCGATACCCTCAAACATCTGTTCTGGAAAGGCTATGCCAAGGGCGGTGAGTTACAGACCAAACAGTTTGTATCCTACCGGCAGCAATCGAGCTGGCTCAATTGGGATAATGTTGACGGCAGTGTGGAGACTCGCCTGCAAAAGTTGTGTTATCAGGTATTGGAACTGGAAAAATCCGGCCGCGACTACGGTCTAAAACTACCCGCGCAGAGTATTGCCCCGGATCAAGGTGAACGCCATTTACAGCGAGTACTGACCGCACTGGCGAAATTTAACGGCGGCGGTGCCCGCTAATGGCTAGCGCTTGGCATATTCCTAGAAACGCACTAGCCTGGATTTTGCTATCCCAGGCAGTGCTGATTGTGCCGCATATTGCGCGTCTGCCGGCATGGGTGTTAGGGACTTATGTGGTCTGTGCGCTGTGGCGTATTATGGTGTTTCAGGGGCGCTGGTCGCTGCCGCCAAAAATAGTAAAAGTGTTATTGTCGCTGGCTTGTTTTGTCGGCATCTATCAAAGCTACGGCAGTTTGATGGGTATGGAACCGACGGTGGCACTGTTGTTTTCTGGTTTTTCACTGAAACTGTTGGAGCTGGGTAGTCGGCGCGATGTCTATATGGTGATATTTTTGGCGTATTTTGTAGCGCTGACAGAATTCTTGTTTAATCAAGACTTTGCCATGGTGGTACTGGTCTTTGCCACGGTGATGTTGGTCACTACCGCGCTGGTTGCACTTCACCAACAAGACTACCAGCGCTTCGACTGGATTAGCCTGCGCAAAACAGCAGTATTGTTTGCCCAGGCGGTGCCACTGATGGTGGTGCTGTTTATAATATTCCCCCGCTTTGAGCCGCTGTGGCAAGTACCTATGCCCTCTCATCAGGCTACCACTGGCATAGGTGAGTCGTTAGCGCCTGGTGATATATCGGAGTTGGCGCAAAGTGGTGAGTTAGCCTTTCGCGCGCAATTTGAACAGTTGCCACCGGCCCGCGAAAAGCTCTACTGGCGCGGGTTGGTATTATCTCAGTTTGATGGCCGCGCGTGGCGCCAGGGCAAGCTGTACAAGAATTTTCTGACCGAGCGGGCGCGGCGCGATCTGAAAACGTCACTGCAAGATCCACTACGCTACTCTCTGGTGCAAGAGCCCAGTTATCAACCCTGGCTGTTCACCCTGGCGCTGGCGCACAGCGACGATACTCAAGTGCTGGCAGTGGATGACTACCGGCTGGTTCGCGATGGCAATATTCACTCACGTATAAAAGTCGAGGTGATCTCTGACCTGAACGCGCCTATCGAGCCGCTTCTGGTGGCTAAGATACGGCGTCGTGAGACTCTGTTGCCGAGCCGCGGAAACCCGCAGTCTCGGGCCTATGCTAACCAGCTCTACCGCGAGTCGGCGGATGACCGCGCCTTTGTCAATGCGGTAATGATGGCCTATTTTCAGCAAGAATTTGTCTATACGCTAAAACCACCGCTATTAGGTGAACACTCAATTGACGACTTCCTATTCAACACCCGGCGCGGCTTTTGCGGCCACTATGCCAGTAGCTTTACATTTTTGATGCGCGCGGTGGGTATTCCGGCGCGGGTGGTTACCGGTTACCAAGGCGGGGAGATCAACCCGGTTAACGGTACCGTGTTGGTGCATCAGTTTGATGCCCATGCCTGGGCGGAGGTGTGGCTGGCCGGTAGTGGCTGGGTGCGGTTTGATCCGACAGGGATGGTCTCCCCCCTGCGTATTGAACAGGGGCTAGAGCGAGCATTGGCTCAGGAAGGCTCGTTTTTAGAGGACTCGCCGCTGTCCCCCATGCATTTTAGGAACATCGCCTGGCTTAACAATATGCGTCTGCAAATGGATGCCTA
>JBLHLU010000239.1:0-6350 GCA_047623385.1 Paraglaciecola psychrophila | reverse complement strand
CGCTGTTGATGTTGGTGCTGTGGGGACTTAGCTAGTTTGGTTTCTCTCTTCGTTGATTGATCAGGATTTTGGCGTTTTATCTGGGAGGTAAAATTAGCGACGTCTCAGTTTTAACGGTCAAATTCGGGCCATTCTAATTGAAACAGTATTAAGAGTTGCCCAGCGCCTGCGCTGTGCTGCAATGTCTGGACCTGAAGGTATTGCGGAGTAGGGGGCCGCGTTGGTTTTAGGACCGTTGATGACCCACTACAGATCTTAACTGGACCAAAGGGGAGCTGTGTCGATATTCTTTACAGTTACGAAGGGGTAGTTTTTCAGCTGTGGCAATGGTGCCTGTTACGCTTCAGTTATACCGTGTTTACCGGACGAGGCAACTAATGAGCCACTTACATGCGGTGTTTCGTAAATAACGGGAGTACCCCGCCGCGGATATCGTCGCGTGCCATAGCGTCAGCCAGCCGTTTAAGCGGGCAGTAACTGTCGAGATTTTTTACACTTGTAACAGGCAATTGGCTTTCATTTAATATAAGACCTTGCTTTATAAGTCTGTTTTTATGTTGTCGCGATGGTTGCGTGTGTTTAGTGCGCATAGACATTGCAGATTATCGTAAGTTAGTGTGGTTTATACGCACTCGTAACGTCGGGGTTCCCGGGATGAAGGGAATGTTCGCTTACGCAGCGTGAGTTTTTTTTCATTTATGCGACTCAGAAAACCCGGTAAAAATAGTGTCGATATTATTCCCGGTTATGCTTCACCCAGTTTTTAAATAAGTTGTGCGTGCTAGACGCAATCGTTTTTAAATTAATTTATAATATAGGGACATATTATGAGAAAACATATATTTGTAGCCGCATTCATCATGGCTTCGTCAATAGCAAATGCCGGTTCGATCACTGATTATTCACTCACTGGAGATATTGTCACAAATTCAGCCACAGGACTGGAGTGGTTAGACTGGGACGTCACGAGAGGACAGTCAGTATATTGGTTCATGACAGATATGGGTGTCGATGCCAAGGCATTAAGGGATGGCGGTTGGGAAATGGCCAGTAACGCCCAAGTTGCGGGGTTGTTTAACGATTTCGGGTTTGGCGGGCTAGTGTGGGATACTGTCGAGAGCACGTCGCAATCTGCCGGCACTAGAGGTTCCGTTGGTTCGGTGAGCCACGAGGATGCGTTCATAGCCTTGTTTGGGGACCAGCACGCTTCGGCGGGTTTGTCAGAAGGCTGGCCAATTAATCCGCGATCGTATGCAAATGCGTATTTTGGTAGGGATGGGGACGATGATGGGTTCGTGAACTTCGTGGGGGTAAATAGTGATTACCGGCTTTACAAGCCCGGTCTGGGGGGTGGTATATATTATTTTGATCCACTGTTTCATTTAACCGAGGACGCTTACCGCACATCGTGGCCAGAAAATGACGTTGGGATTGCGCTCACAAGGACCGTCGTGGAGGAGGTGCCCGAGCCCAGCTCGGTGGCATTGTTAGCAATAGGTTTAGCAGGTCTAGGGATCAGTCGTCGTAACGCACGTTAAGTCAACGTTACCTATAATCGACGACGGTATTCCCGAATATACCCACTTGACCCAACGTCGTCGATAATCATCAAGAAGCACCTTGCAATCTGTTTGGTGCTTTTTTTGCTAATAAAGCTGCGTTATTCGACGAATGTGGTTTTGGTATGTTCGTTTTGACACGGTGATTTTTGCTTCACCGAATTGATAAGCTAAAAAGTCAAAACCTCTTTCAATCTTACCAATAAAGGTTTTGTCCGGCGCTTGCTTCACTTTCAACTGATTGAAAATGTGATTGACCGTTTTCGCCGCAGCGACCAGCGCGATTTGGCCAGTACGATAATGTCGTCCATATACCGCCGATAAAAATAACGGTTTTCAGCACACATCTTTTCATCCAGTACTTTTAAGTAGTAGGCTGCGATAACCGGTGACAATGAACGGCCGCGAGATATGCCACGCTTGATAGAAGTGAAGTTACCGCCATATTCAACGGTGCGTTTTATATATTGATGCAGCAAGCGCCAGATAAACGGGTCGGCAATATCGCTGTCGAGCTGTTTGAGTAGCGCTGTATGGTCAATCGATTGGTAGTACTGCTTCACGTCTGTTTTCATCACCAAGCTATACGCCGGTAGCGCTTCCTGCACAGCACTAACAGTTGCTTTTAATCCGCCATGACCTTTGAGATGGGTGCAACGTGCTGATAAGCCCAAGGCGCGTGGCAAGGCACTCGCCAGTATTTTTAGCACCAGTGCATCTTGTGAAGACCAAAGATGAATCGTTTTGCCCTTGGCTTTGGTGACGGCGCTGAGGGGCATCAATGTATAGTTTTGATCGTTAAGCGACTTGAGTAGTTGTCCGCGAATGATCGACCAGTAAAACCTTAGGTGCCCTATGTCGGCATTAGCCGGGAAGTTGGCACGCGACTTACAAAGCTAGATGTAGGTAGCATCGATGGCGGTTTCGGTGAAGATGTCTTTAGCGTTTAACATTGTTCCAGTATAGCTTAATGACCGCTTTTGGCTGTGGTTTCAATTGGCCGGTGCAATACAAGGTCTGCTATCAAGGGGTAAAGCAGTCACTGATCAGATTGAGTGAAACTATTTTATTATCAATGAGATGCTATCCATCTGATGTTGTGTCAGAAACTAACACTTGGACTCTGCCGAAAATAAACCCGAACTAGACCTGAACTAAACCCGAACCAGGCCTGAACTGGACCCGAACTAAACCGAAGTCATATTCGTAATGGTGACTAACGCTGTGACCGATGCCGTGACGGAAACTATGATCGATGTTTGTCGATGACTACATCGGCTTTTGAACGCAATGTCTTTTTGTTGCGAATCGCGGCAAAGGGGTCGGTTTCATCGCGCTGCACGTTATCGGTAGTGGCGGGGCTAATACTATCTGCGCGCTGGGCTGTTGGGTGCTCGGGGCGCTTGTTGGCCGGGCTGTTGTCATAGTAGAGATATACGGTAAAGCCTGCCAGCCAGGCTAGCCATTTCAATACGAAGGAGAGGCCCAGAGTGTCGTCGCTGCCGGCTAGTGCTCGGTAAGAAAGATAGTCCTGATGAATAACGCCCACCAGCCAGCAGTAGCCGATCAGCACGGCAACAGCAACAATGCCGGCTCGGTACTTTTTCCAGATCAGCGTGAGAGCGGTCATCTTGAGCAAGTTGTTCAGCATATTTAGAACCAACTGAGTCCAAATAAGGCCAGTACTGCCAGTAGGCCTTTGTCCCGGTAAGTACCCTTAATTCGATCTTCTTCCTCTTTGACCACAATCTCCAAATCTTCGGCACTGAAATCTTCCGGTGTTCTGCCGGCCACAATAATACGGGTGCGGGCGGCACTAATCGCTTTTTCACGAATATAGGCTCGGTATTTTTGTGGAATATAATCGAGTGACGGCTTTTTCATTGCATCATTTCTTTAGGTTATGCTGGCTTACAAGATTGTCGTGGCGATGTTAAATCGGCAAACGAGGCCAAAGTGTAAGCCAGTGGCTCGCTGCAGGCTACTCTTTGTCACTGGGCTGCACCTTTGCGGCAGTCGAACAAGGGAGGCATAGCGAGTGCCCCGGAGCTGCTCGGTAGGTCGGGGTTTACTGTAACAGTGTGCCGACGCCCTACCATGACAGTACTTTAATAAGTTGGGTTACGTCGGCTTAATGCTCGGTCGGATTGTGATTTACAAGTCGGCAAAAGCCGCGATTACTGGAGGCACATTAGCGGTTAGTTAGCTGTTATCTTTGATTAACTCAGCGACCAGTAGCGGATCTTCCATCGGAATAAAATGGCTGTGCTCCGGCAGGTGTTTATCTTCTGCATTGCTAAAATGGGAAGCCAGTTCTGGCCAGGTCGGCGAAAACGTAAAGCCCTGACGTTGGTTAGGGTCTTCTGGCAACTTGGCGCGAACCACTAATACCGGCACAGTGACCAGCGCTACATCATCCAGTATATGTCGGTCTGACGACAGCGTGATATAGATACTGGCTTCGAAAAAGGGGTCGCAGGCCAGCACCAAACCGTTGCCATCGGCGGCGGGTAGCAGGCCGTAGGTACAGTAGTCGCGCAGCGCTTCAGGAGTAAATAAAGAATAGGGCTCACGGGCTGAAAAGCGGTCAATCATCTGCTGCGCAGAGTCAAATTGATTGCGTCTGCGGCCCATGGAGGCTATCGACAGTGCGCGTTCTTGGTCGGTGGGCGCGGTTTCCTGATAGCGCGCCGGGTCGACGATAACTGGATCGATAAGAATAAGATTTCTAAACAGGCTGGGCTGTGATTGCGCCACAGCAGCGGCCACTGAAACCGCTACATAACCGCCCATGGAATGCCCAACCGCGACGATATCGTCAAGCTCTAGTTGCGCCAGTACCGCTGTGACGTCTCTGCCAAAGTCCTTCCAGTTATCGTAGTCAGTGCCGCTACTTCTGCCGTGACCACGCTGGTCAATAGCGATAATATGTCGATTACCCAGTAGTGAGATCACTTGATCCCAGCAGCGCGCGTGAAAACCTGTGGCGTGAATAAGTAGCAGCGTGGGCTCAGTGCCGCGAGCGTCGCGGCCCCATTCGAACACGGCAATGCGCTCGCCGTTAGCGTCGATATAGAATAATTCTGGTTGCTGTGACATACGTTACTCTAGTTGCGGTGATAGCTTAATGGTGTTGCTGCCGGCGGCTGGCGCGGTAGTGGCCTGCCCGGTTCAGCAGTGGTGGCTATTTTAATCAGTGTTGGAGTGGCAGGTCTACTGTAATTTGGAAAATAAGCTGCGCTGGGCGAAGTAGCCGATACAGTGCTAAACCTAACTCGGGACACACTATCCGCGAGGGTTGTTGGTGGCAATGATCGCAGTATTTTTTGACCGTGCTTTGGGCTATGATAAAAGGCTAATCTAGCTCCACCAACAAGCATAATCACTGTATTCAACTGAAAAGGAAATAACGATGACCCTAGGTGTTATAGCGCGACTAACCATCAAAGAAGGTAAAAACGACGAATTTGAAGCGGTATTCAAAGAGATGGTAGCGGCGGTTCGAGCCAATGAGCCGGGCTGCCACTTTTACGATTTACACCGCAGTAAAGATGATGCGCAAGCGTACATTGTGTTAGAGTAATATGCTGATAAAGAAGCGATGAAAGCCCACTCGAGTTCTGAGCACTTTAAAACCATCGGTGCCAAATTGGGGCCTTGCATGGCGAAGGGCGCTGAGATCGAACTGATGGACGGGGTCTAGGTCTACCGAGTTGCCTATCGCAATGCGATAGGCAACCTTATAACAGGGCTCTAGCGAGCTTTTAAGCCAATATCCTGTGCCTTATCTTCGGCATCGACCAGCGAAATAGTAAAGTCATCGCCTTTTTTAGCGTAGCCCAAGCGCTTTAAGCCGCCTTTCGTCACTGCCTCAAAGCTAACACTACTGTCCCCAATAGCGACCAGCTTCATGGTTATGGCTCCCTGAGCTCGGGGTTTGTAGCCGCTATCCCACTGTTGAATGTGCAACTCTAGGCTGTCGCCTTGTTCTTCAATAACAATCAATTCGATCATGCTCGTTTTGCCAGCGCCAGACATTCTAACCAGTGCTGCGATTGACCCATTGCCAGCTGAAGTCCAGTTTTCTTCTAGCGTCATGGGGCCAAACTCTACGCTGTAGGAACCGGTCATCCAAGACAGATCGGCGATAGTGGCCGTAACGCTGTCGCTGTGTTTATCGCCATGGTGAGCGGCCTGTGATAGTGGTGCAAGCAGCACCAAGAGGGCGACACTTAGCCATGATAGGCGTTTATTGCGCATAGTAAATTCTCTTATTAGTCGTTGGTACAGTAGGCAATCTGACCGGGTCAGATTGCCTAGGGGCTGTTACCCAGTGTGTTGCAGTACAGCTTAGCCGCCTATTTGCAGCAACTCTACCCAGTTGCCATCGGGGTCGGCAATTATGGAAATAGTCACGCCGGGGCGAATGTCGGTCGCCGGTACCGCGATTTTATAGCCGGCTTCTGCACATTCATCGGTAGCCTCTTTGAGATTGTCGACCGAGATGGTGAAATAACGAAAACCAGTAGCGCCGCCGATGCCACCCGGTGCGGCGTCAGCCTTGGGCTCACGACCGTTGGTGACGATTTTCAAGGTAGTGGTACCACACTTGAGTTGGGTCATATGGCCGCCGCCGGGCATGTCCATCTCACCTTGCACACTGAGGCCAAGGGTATCGCGATAAAAGGTCAACATGGCTGCGGCGTCTTTAGTGACTATTCCCAGGTCGATAGAATCTTTGGTCATTGAAAGTGGCATTGTTTTCTCCGTTAAATTAAAAAAGTTACTCTA
>JBLHLU010000238.1:0-6377 GCA_047623385.1 Paraglaciecola psychrophila | reverse complement strand
AAACTTTACCGTCACTACGACAAACAGCGGAGCGCCGCTTTACCAGTGGATAAAAGGCGATGCCGCACTGTACTCGAACCGCAAACTTTGGGAATACAGCCGCGAACTCAACCGTGATATCAACCGTGATATCAACCGCGATATCAACATGACCCGCCTACAAAATAGTGCGCTACTTGCCGATATCACTAAGGAGCTCGCGAGCAGAAATGCCTGTAGTCCCTGGTACGCCCCCCACTAAGCGCTGATAGCCGTTATCACCGCCCTACTACCGGTACATAACTGCGGCGAACCAGCTAGGCACCAACCAATACTTACCGCTCGATCAATTTCTCTAAATTAGTCGACACTATAGCCGGCTTGGCGATTCGCGTCAGTGAGCGTTTTTCCGACTCTAACCTAGCGGAAATTTGCCTCGAACTCAAAGCTATAGCCATGGAGTGCGAATCGCGGGCACAACTAATAGGCCAGCCAATACTCTCCATTCGCTACTGCATAGCCGTGCTGGTTATTGGCGTTTTATACTTACTAATAAGCAGCCTGTCTTTGGTCGAACTGGACTATCGAGCGCTCAACTTCCTCGAGTTGACCCAACTCACTGAGACTTTGGCCAACGGTATCATTCTGGTCGGCGCATCGCTGTATTTTTTGCTGTCGATCGAGGCGAGATTAAAACGTTTTAAGGCACTTAACGCACTGCATGAGCTGCGCTCAATGGCCCACATTATCGATATGCTACAGCTAACCAAAGACCCCATTATGTATACCCCCGATGCAGCGCGCACCGCCCACTCTCCCCGTCGCGAATTGAGCCCATTCGAACTCAATCGCTACTTGGATTACTGTACTGAAACGCTGTCATTAATAGGCAAATTAGCCGCCATTTATTCCGAGCGCTTGCCCGATGCCGAGATTGTTACCGCTGCTAACGAAATCGAAATTTTGTGCGCCAGTATGAGTCGAAAAATTTGGCAAAAAATGTCGATGATTACACCAGGCCACGTTGGCCTCGCCGATTAGTTTTTTTTTGCTCGATATCACTACGACGGTGTTTTAGCCGCTGGCGACGATGCGTATTTTGCAGGCAATGCCCGTTGTCAGCAGCCCGGTAAACGGCGGCGCTGTTCATTTGTGCTTGCTACGCGCTGCGCTGAATTAATGTTGATGTTAGCGTTGATGTTGATGTTAGCGTTACCAAAATCATCGCAGCTAAAGTGCATTGGTTAACCCGGACTAACAAGCTCATTTAGCGAAAGATTGACCTGCGCCACTGTCGGCGAAACAACAGTGCACGCTCAACGGGTTAACAAACGCTGTCCGGGGCTCACATCTGCTACCGCTTCTCCTGCCGCGATAATCGGCACACCGTTAACGATCACATAACTAAAGCCCAGCGCGGTTTGGTAAGGATTTTTATAACTTGCTCTACTGTGTATTTTGGCTAGGTCAAATACCGTAATATCAGCATCCATACCCACTTGCAGCCGCCCTTTATGGGCAAACACCGGGGCAATTTTTTCCAGTCGTCGAGCCGGCAACAAGGTCATTCTCCGCAGCGCATCGGGCAGCGTTAGCAAGCCTTCATCGCGTACATAACGGCCAAGTATTTTGCTGAAGGCACCGTTGTGTGGAGCGACGTTTTTGTCAAGTGACTCCATCGGCAACAAATCGCTAACCACAATCATCTCTGGGTAACTAAGAGCCCGCCGTGTCCAAGCTTCTTTTAAATAGTGATGAATAACCTGACCGTTAGGTGAATCGGCGCGTCGCTGCTGCCATGTTTGCTCAGTAAAGCGCTCGCCGGTGGCAGCCCATTCGACGTCACGGTAGCTAATATCGAACACTTCTTGCCAGTTGCGGCCAAAAACCGCCGACGAAATAAGCGCAGAACCCGCGTTGTAGGGCAGTATTTCGACAGTCACATCGACACCCTCGGCTTTCGCTTTATCTACCTCAGCTAAAAACAAATCAATATTGCCCATTCCGCTGTGGGTGATGTGGCAGATATGCACGCTGGCGCCGCTGCGTTTGGCCTGCGCCAAAGCTTCACGCAACCCCGCGGGGTCTCCAGCAATGCCCCGCCTGATATGGATAAACACCGGCACACCGTGCTCACCGGCAACATCAAAAATCATATCCATCTCAGCGTCTTTAACCGCTTCGCTGATATAATCCAGCGCTAGACCGATACCCAAACCACCCTGATCAATACCGTTGACCAGCAGCTGACGAATTTCTTCAATCTCGAGGGCGGTGGCTGCTTCTGTAAAGACGTCTCGGGGCCCGGCGTTGGGCCGTTGACTTTCAGTACTAACGGTAATTGAAGGAGTCGAGGTCATATGAGGCAGTACAACGCCCTGCTTTACCAGATAGCGAATCCACAAATAGCCCACTGAGCTACCATAATTGAGCAGTGCCTTACCGTTGATTTGCTCGCCGTAGTCCAGTACCGGAAAGGCCCCAACTTCTAACTCCAATGCGCTGGTAACACCGTCAAAAGCCTGATAATACTGGCCTAGCGGTGTCGGTGAATGACTGTGTAAATCAATAAATCCCGGGGCGACTACCTGCCCTGCCACATCAATCATTTTGCTGCCACTGAGCGGCTGCTCACTAATAGCAGCAATCTTACCGTCTTTAATTGCTATATTTCGAATACCGTCCAGTTCGGTCTCAGGATCAATGACTCTACCCCCCTGTAAAACTAAATCGTAAGCAGTATCCGCAGCGCTAGATAGCGACACCAGTAGTGTAATAAGTAGCAGGTATTTGATAGCGGTAACCCCCGGTGGCTGATGGCAAGAAATGAGAATAGTGAGATATTGCCTCTGTACATCCCACCGCGATACTAGCGACAAGGCCTTATTATTGTAGTGCCAGCGTCGTTATCGGTGAAACAGCAGAGGTTAAAAACACATTAGATTATCAGTGCTATCGAGTTCCAGCAACCGCTGCGGTAACTCGTTAAAGAGAAAACAGTGGTCGGTGGTGTTCACGATAGGGGTCAATCATGGGGAAACGCGGTAAATGATCAAGTCACCGAACACCCGAGTGTCGCAGCCTATCAAAAACGGTATCTTGCAACAGGCACCACTACAAGCTTTGCAAGGCGCAAGCCACCATTGAGGTCGCAGTGTTTGTTCGCAACCTCAATGTGGTCATATTGATCAAAGCCTTGATGTTCCCCGCTGCTATTGCTAACACGATACTATCGATAACCGGGTGCGATCACGGTATTGCTATATAGAGCCCTGCAAGTTATTTCCTCGACCCTAGTGGTTAGTCTAGAACGCCGCATAGCGGGCAACAGCATAACAATGACAATGACAATGACAATGACACTCTAGAGTTAGCTGCGTATATTGGCGTTTAAGCGAAAGATATTGTTAGGGTCATATTGCTTTTTAACATCCAGTAGCCGCGCGAAGTTTTCTCTATAGTTTTTATTGACCAGCGCCGCGTTGTCGTCGTCGGCCTCGTTAACGTAAAAGCCTTCAGTAAATGGTAACAGGGTGTTCCAGTCGCGTTTAATGGCCTGCACATGCTGTTCGGCTGAGGCCTGCGGTTTCCAGCCCAAGGTGAATATCATATTGTACTGGGCATAGCGATGGGAGAAGGCGGTGGCCTGGGTCGGCACTTCTGAGATAGCACCACCGGCTTGTTGAAATAGAAACTGTACCGAGCGCTCTGGATGAGGTTGCAGCGCCTCATCTAAGGCGGTTATCAGTGCTGCCGTAATCTGCGAAACGAAGCCGCCTTTTAAGTAGGTCGCTGTTGAGCGCGGTGCGCTATTGTCATTCATACGCTGCAACGCCACGTAGTCGACTCGTTTGACCCCGCCGGCCATCGGTTTCCCCAAGGTTTTAATACTCGCCAATACCCTTTCCGCATCGTTGAGCAAACCGGTATAACATACCGCCAACACCACAAAACCGCGTTCGTCGCCGGGCCTAAATCCGGCAATTAGATCCACTTGCAGCTCGCGCGGGGCGCGGGCTGAAAATTCGGCGTAGAAAGCCGCGACATCTTTAAAGCGACTCATAGGATAAACAAAACTGCCCGCCATAACCCTGCGGTCCATCTTGTGAAGATTCAATTCAAAGGATGTAACCACGCCGAAGTTGCCGCCGCCGCCGCGAACACCCCAATACAAATCCTGATTTTCGTCGGCACTGGCATGACGCAATTGGCCGTCAGCGCTAACCACATCGACAGCCTTAACATTGTCTAAGGTCAAACCAAAGCGCCTGGCGAGTCGACCGAACCCACCTCCCGTAGTCAGTCCACCGACGCCGGTATGGGAGACGGTGCCTGCCACGGTAACTAAACCATGGCGCATTGTTTCGTGGTCCATCTCACCTAACAAACTACCCCCTGAGACATGGGCAACCTGCGCATTTTTATCAACCCGCACATGCCGAAACCGCGACAGGTCAATCATCAAGCCGCCGTCACAGGTAGATTTTCCCGCCGAACTATGGCCGCCGCACTTCACCGCCACCACCAGGTTGTTATCGCTGGCAAATTGCACCGCCCGGCTAACATCCGCAGCGCCGGTGGGCTGCACAATTAGCGCCGGATGTTTATCAATAGAGGGGTTCAATACCTGCCGGGCCAGGTCGTAGGCTTCATTGCCCGGCAGTATCAACGGGCCGCGCAAACTGTCGCTAAGTTCCTGCACCGCTAGCTGGCGTAAAGTCATCTGCTTGCCCGTTAGGCTGATCGCATCGACATCGGCAATTATCTTATTCATAGGCGACGCCAGCAGCAGGTTGACTGGCAAAAGCGCCGCCGTTGCTCCGGCTAAAGCAGTTTGGCAAAAATGCCTGCGATTCAACATATTAACGCCTCAATAAATGAATTTATAAGCCTTAAGATTAGTAGGCTTTACTAAAAACTCAACTGCTATAATACCCAAGACGCCCGCTACCCGATCGGCTAAACCAGCACCTCGATGGGGCTGTAGATCGATCCAATGTGACACTAACGCCAACCCTGTGAGGTACATCTTGATCGAGCAAACCATCACCGTGTTGAATACTGTTTTTTGATCCGTCCACACCCTGACGCAGCGATGCAATAGCTGTAAATATGCACGGTGGTTTACCCGTACAGTGTTTATCCAGTAAGGTCTGGAATATACTCAGCGCCTAAATAACGGTATTTATAGCCCGTAGTGGCTAGCCAAAAAACTCTAACAACCTAATCAGGCAGTTGCTTTCACCGGCACCCGGGGACCATAACCCCTGTTCTTCTGACCTACTGTTCTAATTGAGGTATGCAGAGATTTCATCCCCCAGGTCGCCAGTAAAGTCATCTCTTAACCTCACAAAACACGTATTTTTTCGCCGCTCGTTGAAGGTGAGGATGAGGATGAGGATGAGGATGAGGTATGCCTACTCAATGTCATCCCTAACCGTTTTATCTTTTGATAGCAGAGCCTGCACTGCCCTAGTTGTTGACGTTGACAACGTCTGAAATGTGCCAACATGCGTGCATCACCGCAGCTGACACGGGGCCTATTTCACCACCTAGCTCACGACCTATTTCGCGACCTATTTCGCGACTTAGTAAATGTACTTATCCCAGCATTTAGCTGCCAAGTGATGGCCACGTCCTCTAAGGAAAATCAATTTACCGACAATGTAATCTGAGAATAATGACTATTTTTCCTCAGTCATTTCGATGAATGCTCGGTGAGTCTTGCGATAAGCTGGCCGTTGCCGAATACGCGCTACATAGGCGGCAACCTTGGGCGATGCATCAATCGAATTAAAGACTATTAAGGAGTCCAGCAAACCGCCAAAAACCACATCGGCTGCGGTGAACTGCGCGCCAAGCGCCCAACCCGTTGCGGGAGTCATTGCTTCTACGGTTGCCAGTACGCGAGTTAGGTCACCCCATCCAGCCGAGCTGGGCTCGGGGTGCTCTAATCCAGCAGCTGCGAGTGTTAGTGCCGGCTCAATGGTATTGCCTGCAAGAAATAGATAACGATAATAACCGCCACGATCAGCCGAGCCTGTTTCAGGTGCAAGCCTCTTTTGTGGATACTTGTCAGCGAGGTATGCACAGATAGCCGCCACTTCAGTAATCAGGTTTCCACCGTCGACAAGTACCGGCAGCTTACCCATTGGATTTATTTTCCGAAAGTCTGACAAAACATTTTGGTCAGTTATGTCGATGACTATTTGTTGGTGCTGAACATCGAGTTCTTGGAGCATCCAGTCAGTGGTGACCGCCCTGCTCATAGGATTGTAGTAATGCTTCATGTTTAGCGCTCCTCTAGCGATACGGCAACGTTGAAAGATTGGTTGATTGCTATGGGCTATCTCCGTTTAGATTGGAGTAGTCCCGCTGACTTGAAGTATATGGCGATT
>JBLHLU010000237.1:0-6378 GCA_047623385.1 Paraglaciecola psychrophila | reverse complement strand
AGTAATAGGCATAAAAAAAGCCAGCCTCTTGCGAGGCTGGCTTAGCGGTGCTGGCAACAATTCAGCGCTAGTTGATGCTGGCGACTGCCTTGCTTTTAGCCCGAGCACGTCGCTTGTCTAGCTGGGCCAGTAGTATTTTGACCTCTTTCACATCCAGACCGCCATCTTTATTGGCGTCCAAAAAGCCCCACATCGGAGCCAATTGCTTGCCAAAGTTTTCCGGTAGTTCGTTCAGCATCAGCAGGCCATCCATATCGCTGTCCATAAAGCCGATCATCTGCGCCGCGCGGGTGTCTTCTTTGGTAAAGATCGGCTTGTCAGAACTTTCATTATTCCACTCAAAGCTCATGCTGCCGTATAACATCTCGTCGTGAGACTGTTCGCCCCAGGGAACCACACGGTTGGCGTCGGGGTTGCGCGCATTATTGGTCGAGTTGTCATAGGTCGAGCTGTATAGCATTTTACTGCCCTTGGGAATTTGCAGTGGTTCGGTCAAGGTATAGGTGCGCTGCCAGTTAAAGTCGTAGGCCGGTACCGATAGCACTACTTCAGACTCTCCATTGGGATATTGCAGAGTATAAGCAGCGCTGCGACCACGATAGTGTGCGTGGGCGGTAACCGAGTACAGGGTGGCGTCGTCGCTAAAGGTAAAGTAGGCGACCTCTTCGTGCTCGGCGGTATTGGGCTTGATCTTAATAGTAGGGTCTACAATGACATGCGTGCGCAGGAAGTTAGCCGGTGCTTCATCGGCAAAATAGAGTCCTACTAAGGTTTTGTCAGTCGTCGCAACACCGATGGGGGTGTAGTGCATCTGCAGTAAAAACGCTTCGTCGGCGGGTACAAATACGCCGGTGCCGGGAGGCAGTTCCGCTGATTCGTTACCGACGGCATAGCCCATGATGTAGTTGTCGAAGACTGTACCGAGATCGCCTGCATCTTGCTCCGGGACTGGACCGGAGCCCATCAATACGTGGTGCACAACACGGCCATCACCGGGAATAATGGTAGCAGCTTTAACCCATACGCCTTTGCCTAGGGGATTTTCCAGTACCGGGAATTGATATTCGACAATACCGGTGGCGGGAATGTCGTAAGCCGGTACTTCGAGAATAAGATCCGGTTCGCCGAGCGTCCAGCGGGTTTCTAGCGGCTTAACCTGTAACAGTGGATCCGGGCCATCACCGCGAGGTGCGCCGGCTTCGATCCAAGTCACTAGTTTTTGGGTGTCCTCATTAGAAATACTGGCGTCGTGCTCCCAAACACCGGTTTCGGGGTCAGCGTGCCAAGGTGGCATGCGCTTAGTGCGGATGACTTCACGAATCATCGGCGCAAAACCCTTAACCATGGCGAATTCACTCATCGCCCAGGGGCCGATGCCACCTTTGACGTGACATCCAGTGCAGTTGTCGATGAGGAGCGGGGCGATGGTGTCGGTATAGCTAATCACTTGGTCTTGGTGGGCGTAGCTGATGGCGCAGCCTGTTGCAGCCACCGCCGCCACTTCGACGCTCTGGCCTGCAATAAGAGCCTCTACAGTATCGCGCACCAAGTGTTTCGAGGCGCTGATGTCAGTGCTGTGCACGGCGCCATTATCGAATGCCCCGCGATAGACGATGCGCTTGCTAGTGGGATCAATAACCAGAACTTCATCGGTATTGCTGAGCTCCAGCGCAGCGCCGATAATCTGGGCGCTGTCATGTAAAATAGGTAAGTTGATACCGCGCTGGGCGGCACTATTGGCTATAGCGGTGCGTGAGTTCTGGGCATTGGAATTGATCATCAACACCTTAACGCCTTGGTCGGCGTAGTCGCTTTGCAGTGCGTTGTAGGCGGTACTCTTAGCTTCCGCCATATCGCAGCTGCTGCTGTGGGCGATCAGAACAATGGCCTTGGCATCTTTTTCGTAATACAGCTTTTGGGCTTTGCCGGTGTGATCCAGCAACATAAAGTCGTCCGCTTGAGTGACAGCGGCGCTGGTCTGCCCGGCTAGCAACATGGCTGACAGCAATGCGCCGGCTTTGATAACCGCCGCGGTCTGAGTCTTTATGGTCGTTATCATTTTGAAGTCCCTCTATATTAACCGGTATAACAGCGCAATATACCCTAGTTCAATATGCGGGTTAAGGTTTTGCTGGAAAATTAACCGAACGGTAATCCCTAGAGATCTGTTTGATTGCAGAGAACGTATAATTAGCGAGCTTTACGACCACTGTTAGAGACTGAAAAAGCGCAATAGTAGCGGAAATTCAACGTGTCAATTCTTCTATCTTATTGATATTGTTGAATAAAATATTCCTGCTTTAGGGCTTAGAAATAATCGCGCTAGACCCAGTGCGATCGCCCAACAAGGCAAATCTGTTGTATTGGCATAGCTAACGCCATGTTTTATGCTGCAGTGCATTGTTCTCAGTCGCCAATCGTGGCACGATGCTGTCCGCAAAAATGTACGCCGCGCAATGTCTACCGCTGAAAATTACTGTAGGCACCAGACAAATCTATTTTGTCGAGCGCATCCACTGTATTAGAGGAGTCACAGCCATGAATATCGATTTTTCAACTGAAGAGCTGGCGTTTCAAACTGACGTCAGAGCATTTTTATCCGCCGAATTGCCCGAAGAGATTAGCCAGAAGGTTAAACTGGGCCTGCACATGGAGAAAGAAGACTTCGTCACTTGGCAAAAGATTTTGTACACCAAGGGTTGGGTAGCGGTTAACTGGCCGGTTGAGCACGGCGGTACCGGTTGGAGTTCCACTCAGAAATACATCTGGGAAAATGAATGTGCCAATGCTGGCGCTCCCAGCGTGATGGCTTTCGGTATGAAAATGGTCGCCCCCATTATTTATACTTATGGCAGCGACGAGCAGAAAGAGCGTTTTTTACCCGACATCCTGCAGAGCAACGTATGGTGGTGTCAGGGTTATTCTGAGCCCAATTCCGGTTCAGACTTGGCTTCGCTGAGAACTGCTGCGGTGCGTGAGGGCGACGAATACGTGGTTAATGGTACCAAAACCTGGACTACCCTTGGCCAACATGCTGACTGGATTTTTTGCCTAGTTCGCACCGGTGGCCCCGAGGTTAAAAACCAGCAAGCTATCTCCTTTTTGTTAATCCACATGAAGACCCCCGGTATTACAGTTTCTCCGATCTACCTACTCGATGGCAGCCACGAAGTTAACGAAATACACTTCGACAATGTGCGCGTGCCGGTCGAAAACCGTATCGGTGAAGAAAACCAAGGTTGGACTTACGCCAAGGTCTTGTTGACCCACGAGCGCACCGGTACCGCCGGAGTGGCCAATTCCAAAGAGCGCTTGGCGGGGCTAAAAGACAAGGCCAAGGTGACTAGCGATGGCTATAAAATGCTAAGCGAAAACGCCACTTGGCAGCAAAAAGTAGCCGCGGTCGAGATCGAATTACTGGCATTAGAGTACACCGAGCTGCGTACTTTGGCGTCAGTCAGCACCGGCAAGGCGCCGGGGCCTGAGTCTTCTATCTTGAAATTGATCGGCACTGAGGTTCAGCAAGCTATCGACGAACTGAATGTTGAGTTGGCGGGTTATTACAGCATGCCCTATGTCCGCGAACAGTTTGCCTACGACTATGACGACACTATGATTGGGCCGGGACAGACCGCCAACAGTGCCGGCAAGTTTTTCAACAACCGTAAATCCACTATTTACGGCGGCAGCAACGAAATTCAAACCAACATCATTTGCAAGGCCGTCTTGGGTCTGTAATAAGACGATCTAGAAAGGAGATTACAGTATGGATTTTTCACTCAGTGAAGAGCAGCAGATGCTGCAGAGCAGTGTCAGTAAATTTATCAGTCAGGATTACGACTGGGACAGCCGTCAGGTGGTGGTTAAGAGCGATGCGCCCTTTAACGCCGAGCACTGGAAATTATTTGCCGAGCTGGGCTGGTTAACAGTACCGTTTAGCGAAGAAGACGGCGGTCTCGGCGGCAGCGCGGTAGACCTGATCGTAGTGATGGAAGAACTCGGTAAGGGTTTATTGATCGAACCGTTTTTAGCCAACACGGTAATGGCCGGTGGGGTGGTTGCCGCCACCGCTGCCGATGAGCAAAAAGAGCGTCTGTTAGGCGCGGTCATGGACGGCTCGTTACAGCTGGCTTTTGCCTACGCTGAAACGCAGAGCCGCTACAACTTAGCCAATGTTGAATGCCGGGCCAGTGCCGAGGGCGAGCAATACCTGGTCAGTGGTCACAAAGCGGTAGTATTAAACGGCGGCGCCGCCGACAAACTGGTGGTAGTGGTGCGCACCGAGGGTGACACCATGGACCGCGACGGTATTAGCTTGCTGCTGATCGACGCCGACAGTGACGGTATCACGCGCCGCGCTTACACCACCGTAGACGGTCAAGATGCTGCCGATATTTGGTTCGACAAGGTCTCGGTACCCGCTGCTAATTTGCTCGGTGAAGCCGGCAGTGCGATTACTGTGATCGAATCGATTATCGACCGCGCCGCGCTAGCGGTTTGCGCCGAAGCGGTCGGTGCGATGGAAGTGGCGCTCAACAAGACCGTTGAGTACACCAAAATTCGCAAGCAGTTCAACGTCACACTATCGACCTTCCAAGCTCTGCAGCACCGCATGGCTAGAATGTTTATGGAAACGCAGCAAGCCAAATCGATTCTGGTGATGGCGGCGATGGAGATGGACCGGCTCGGTGGCAGTGCGCCAAAGGCATTGTCGGCGGCTAAGTCGCGCATCGGCAAGGCGGCGAGATTAGTGGGTCAAGAAGCGGTGCAAATTCACGGTGGCATCGGTGTCACCGATGAGCTGGATTTGGGTCACTACTTTAAGCGCTTAACCACCATTCAGTTTCTGTTTGGCAGCACCGACTTTCACACCGAGCGTTTTTCTAGCTTGTAAGTCTGATTGCTAGTGTTACTGGTCGGTGTTACCGGCATAAAAAAAGGGAGCAGCTTAGGCTGCTCCCTTTTTTTATGCCGGAGTATTAATGCTCGGCACCTATGCGCTAGCGCTAACACTGTGGGTGTTTCGTTAATCCGCTGTGCTGGGTCGGTTGAGCGCGGTCTAGGGCACCATGATATGGCGCTGCCAGCTGCCGTCCTGCAGCTGGTAATGATGGCGATGGTGCAGCCGATCGACCGGCGAAGACTGCCAATGCTCGATCGAATCGAGCTGTAGGTGGAGTCCTCTGGCATTGTCTGGGTAGGGAATCGACTGGGCTTCGGGATACTGCTGTTGCAGTTCAGCAATCGCGCTTTCCAGCTCCTGCCGCGAGGCTATTTCACTGCTCTGTGCTTGGTGGCGATGGTAAAAATGGTCGAGTAATTTGGCATCGATGGGCTTTTTCGCCCAGTGCTCGGCCATATCTTTGGAGTTAATTGCCACCGCTTTGCCGCGCAGTTTAAATTGCTGCATAAGCGTCGGCCAGAAAATATGCACCTCCCAGCACCCGCTCTGCAATTGCTGCCATTTAGGGGAGCTGTCATTAATAAAAATGTTTATGCCGCTCTGGTCTACGCCGCGCAGTACTAGCGTACGAACGCTGGGAAAGCCCTCTTCGTCGACTGTCGCAAGAGAGCAGGTACTGGCATTGGAGTCGCGCTGTTGGCGGGCCTCATGCCACTGGTTTTGCAATAGGTTTAGCGGGTTGTGCACAGAGTTTTCCATAGGTTTGTCCGAAGAGTTAGCTCGCCTTGCGGGTATTAATTAGAATGGATCGCTTCGTTGGAGCTCAATTTGGCTATGCCGGTGACAATTTTGTAAAGTGACCACAGCCACACGGCAAAAATAAGTAGGTAGCCAATAACAATGACCGAAAGTATAGCGCCGAGGATTGATAGCCCCAGCCCCCACCAGAACATTGAGATAATTGCATCGTAGTGACCTGCAAACACCGTGTCACTGGCAGCGGAGCGCTTGCCCATTGCCCACAGCGCCCCCACTAACCAAAAAAAGCCGGTAAACAGCCCCACCGCCATCAGACAGTAGGCAATAAACGCATGGCTCTTGGCCCGCTGGTCTGCCGGTGACAGCAGGTACCCGTTTTGCTTCGGTGTTCTATTACTCATTATCGGCAAACGTCCTTTGCTACACCGCTGAACAGCATCGTTGTTGCTGCAAACTGTATTGAGTGAGTCGCAAAGTGTAACCTCTGAGCTGAATGCTTGCCACCACTGGCTGAGCTGGGTAGCGGGCTAGACTTCTCACTAGGTAAAACACGTTGCCAACAAAATAATAGCCCTCGGGGGGGTTCAACGCAGCATAGTTCGGCGACCCAAGGAGCAATCGACTGCAACTGCTGCGCTCGCTGTTCCCGTTTATGCTCCTCGCTAGTCCCGACTGCAGTAACCGCGACCTAGTGAGTGAATACGGTTAAAAAACAG
>JBLHLU010000236.1:0-6427 GCA_047623385.1 Paraglaciecola psychrophila | reverse complement strand
GTCATAGGGATTATCACTGCGCAGTCGCTGACTTCGAAATTCACCATAGGCGCGCCCCAGCGCTAAAACTCGGTAATAGTCCGCTACCGAGGCTTCAATAGAAGCGTATTTTTTTAACCAAATGGTCTTGCTGCCGCGGCGCTCGCCAGCGGCGATTCTCGGTTCGTCGGCATTAAAAGACCAAACCCCGAAAACATTGTTGGCCTCATTAAAAAACCGCGACGTGGCCCAGGAACTTTCAAGCGCCGCCTGTGCTAACGCGACACTGCGCGGGTGGGGTTTTAGCGCCGCCAGCAAGTCAGTGTCGCTGCTCACTCGGTATTGCTGTTTTAACGCTATCACGGTCGCCGGCTCTGCACCGCTGGCCAGCAACATCGCAGTGAGATCAAATTGCCGCTGCAATCGACGGTATACACGGTCGACCGGGGGTACCAGCAATTCGCGAAAGCGCTGCTTTTTCTCCGCCACTGTCATCGCTTTTCCCGGCAACACCGGCGGCACTGGCTCTACTGCAGCCGACTTGGGCTCAACGCCAACCCCCGGTGCAGCAAAAAAGCGGTAACCTAAAATCAGCGCACCGAGCATCAAAAGCAATGCAATACTGTTGTTTCGCCAACTCACCTAGCTACCCTGTTCCGTCACCGCAACATTCATTACCAGCGCTGTTGTCGCTACCGCTGGCGTCGTCATCCCAATCTCGCTTGCAGTCGCAATCCCGGTCCCGGCCACAGCCCCGGTAATAGCCCCAATGGTAATAACCCTCTTAACAACGGTCATAATTCCCGCAATACCTCGATCGGCGGAGTATTAATCACTTTTCGGCAAGTGATATAACCGGCGCTGCCAATTAACACCGCTCCGATCAATGGCCCGGCAAACCACACCCAGGGATGCAACATAAACTCCATATCCAGTAGGTATTTCTGCAGCCCTAATACCGACAACTCAGCGGATATAGCCGCCAAAAACCCGGCTAATAAACCCAGTGCAGCAAACTCGATAACTAGACTACCCAATACCAATTTTCGACCCGCACCCAACGTTCTCAAAATGGCGCTCTCCTGAAAACGACTATCGAGACTGGCTTGCACGCTGGCGATCAATACCAGCAGCCCGCTGATGATAATCAATCCCAGCACCAGTTCGATAGCGCGGCTGACCTGACTGACAATCGAGCGAATTTGCCCAATCATGGCATCCATCTCTATTACCGTGATAGTTGGAAATTGGCGTAAAAACTGATTGAGGAACAGCTTCTTGTCTGCTGGCAGATAAAAGCTGGTGATATAAGTGGCAGGATATTGTTTCAGCAGACCCGGCGGAAACATCATATAGAAATTGGGCCGCATACTTTCCCAGTCGAGCTTTCGAATACTGGTAGTGGTGACGGTAAGTTGCTCGCTGCCAATTTGAAAGGTCAGCTCGTCACCCAGACCAATACCATAGCGTTCGGCAATACTCGCTTCTATCGACAACTCAGCGGCCTCGGAGCCCGGCTGCCACCACTGCCCTTGCAGCAGCTCATTGCCAAAGGGAATCTCCTCGGACCAGCTAAGATTAGTGCCGCGGTCCAACTCGGCAGCACGGTCGCCGCCGGAGCTAGAGGCTGCACCGCCTTCAGTCTCGATGGGTTCGCCCAGCGCCGCCATATACGCAGCCGCCGCCGTGCGGTTAACGGCCACCAGCCGACCGCGAACCATGGGGTAGATATGTTCTGTCACCAGCGCGTTTTCGGTAAGTGCCGCGTCCACCGCTGCCACCTCCTGCTCCGCCACATTAATCAAGAAATGATTGGGGGTACCTTCTGGCAGTTGTATTTGCCACTCTTCGATCAATGAGCTTCGCACTAGCGCGAGCAGTAACAACAACATAATCGCCAGCGAAAAAATCACCGCCTGTACCGCATTTTGCAGCCCCCGACGCCGCATAGAAGCCAGCGCCAGCCGCCACATACTCCCCGCTTGCATGCCCACTATAGAGCCTCCCCGCAACAGGTACCAAGCCAGCGTGCCAACAATAATAAAAGTCACCGCTACCCCGCCCAGTACTGCCAGGGTCAACGCTAAACTGCCGCTATACCAAAACATCAACAGTCCAATACCACCAACGCCGAGCACATAACTGAGTATGTCGCTGGCGCCGCCGCTATCGGTATCACGGCGAATGACTCGCAGCGGTGAAATACCCTGCAGCGCCAGCAGCGGCGGTAGCGCAAAAGCCAGCAGACAGACCAAGGCGGTGATCGCACCGATCGCGAACGGGCGCAGTGGTAGCGCCGGCGAGGCCGCAATATCAAACAAGCCCGCTAAAATAGCAAAAAAACCCTGCTGAATAAGCCACCCAAGAGCCGAGCCGACCACCGTGGCTAGCGCTGCCAACAGCAGTAAATTACCGGTATACATCAGCATAATACGCCGCGAAGTGGCTCCCAGAGACTTCATCATTGCCACATAGTCAAAGTGTCGCTCGCTATAGCGCCGCGCCGCCAAGGCAATGGCGATACCCGCTAGGCCGACGCCTAGGGCGCCCGCTAACAATAAAAATTGCTCGGCGCGAGCTATCGACTTGGATATCTGTGGCTGAATATCATCAAGCCCCAACCAGCGCTGACCCGCCAGCATCTGCGGACTTAGCCACTCGCCAAAGCGCTCTAGAGCTGCCGGTGTGCCAGCAAAAAGGTAGCGGTATTCAACCCGACTGCCGGGCTGCAAAATTTCTGTGGCGGGAATATCGGCAATGTTCATCAACACCCGGGGGCCAAAACTGGAGAAACCGCCGGCCTTGTCCGGTTCATTGACCAACACCCGACTGGCGACCAGTGCTTTAGCACCGACCTGAACCCGATCGCCAATGGCGATGTCTAGTAAGGGTACCAGTCTCGAATCCAGCCAGATCTGACCCGGCTGAGGGCCCCCCGAAACTTTTTGTGCAACGCCAAAGGCGCGGTCGCTAACCTCTACCTGACCCAGCAGCGGGTAGCTGTCACTAGCGGCCTTAATCGAGGCAAATTGCATCTGTTCGGGAATAAACTCACCGCTGGCGGCAGTACTGCCGGCCATCACCATCGACTGAAAATTGAGTAGCTGGCCGCGCCTCAGACCCTCTTGCTCGGCTCGCTCGAGCCAGGCTGGGTCGACCGGTGCCGCGGTCCGCAGCACTTTGTCAGCGGCCAGAAAAAAACTACTCTCGGCGACAATACTGTCCTGCAAGCGACTGGAAAATAGTGAGATAGCGGTGACAATAGTAACCGCTATCACTATCGAAGCGCTCAATATACCCAGCTCACCACCGCGCCAATCGCGCCACAATAGGCGCAGAGCAAACATTATTGCAGTGCCTCGGCGCTGCGTTGCAAATTCTGCGCTACCGGTACCGCGTCACTGCGCCGGACGTCGGCGACAATAGCCCCCTCTTCCAAGGTAATACTGCGAGCGCAGCGCTCGGCAAGACGTTGCTCATGGGTGACCAATATCAGTGTTGCACCCTCTTCGCGATTTAAATCAAATAATAGATCAATAACATGAGAGCCGGTTTTGGAGTCCAGATTACCGGTTGGCTCATCGGCAAAAAGAATTCTTGGCTGTGAGGCAAAAGCGCGGGCAATAGCAACCCGCTGCTGCTCACCACCGGAGAGCTGTCGAGGGTAATGCTTAAAGCGATGATCCAGTCCGACCCGGGTCAAATACTTCTCAGCCAGCTTACGCGCGCCGGGCACGCCATTAATTTCCGCCGGCAACATCACATTTTCCAGCGCGGTCAGGCTCGGTAACAATTGAAAAGACTGGAACACAAAACCCACCATCTCGGCCCGCACAATAGCTCGCTGGTCCTCGGTAAGAGCGGTAATCTCTTGGCCACCCAATTCGATAGTGCCACTGCTCGGCACATCGAGGCCCGCCAACAAACCCAACAGCGTAGACTTGCCGGACCCGGAGGAGCCGACAATTGCCAGGGTTTCACCGGCCTTGATTTCCAAGTCAATCCCTTTCAAGATACACAGATCACCTTCCGAGGTGCTCACGGTTTTTTCGACGTTTTCAGTTTTTATCATGATGGTTAATCTATGTTTTTTGAATGTATGTATACCGAGCACAACATTGCGAACAAAAACTCACAGTGCTTTCTCCCCCAAACGACTTCCTTCAGCCCGGCCACAGACCGCCAACAGCGCGCTGGCAAGCTGCGGTTAAGTCTCGCAGCTGTCTCGGTGTGGCTCTATCGGATAGCCCTTTTTGCACTGCTGTCAATCGCACCGACAGCATATAGTGACACCGACCTAATAGCACCTTCAACGCCACCCACAGTAATGGTATTAGGCGATAGCATTAGTGCCTCCTATGGTATCAAGCAACACCGTGGCTGGGTAAGCTTGTTGCAACAATATTTATTACAACCCGGTAATGGGGCCAGCGGCCGGCGCCCGGTGGCTGTTGTTAACGCCAGTATCAGCGGCGAAACAACCGGTGGAGCGTTAGCGCGGTTACCTAAACTGTTATTACAGCACCAACCGGACATTGTAATCATTGAACTGGGAGGCAACGATGCCCTGCGCGGCTTCCCGATTAAAGCACTGCGTCACAATCTGCAGCAATTGGTGGTGTTATCGCAGCAAGCCCAAGCCAAAGTCTTGGTAGCCGGTATGCGGATTCCACCCAATTATGGCAAGTACTACACCGAGATGTTCTACAATAGTTTTGTCGACGTCGCCGGCGAGTATCAAACCGCGCTAGTGCCGTTTCTGCTCGACGAAATCGCCATTTACCCACAGCTAATGCAGCGCGATGGCATTCATCCGACCGCCGACGCCCAGCAACAAATATTAGACAATGTTCTACCCCACTTGAGCCCACTGTTAGCTGAGCTGTAAGCCTTAGGCTACTGCGTTTTTGAGTGTGTAGACGCTAGGCGAGACTCTCGATCAAAGCCTCTCGCTCTTTCCAGCTCGGCATGACTTCACTGAGTAGTTGATAAAAGGCTGCTCCGTGGTGGAAGGCATGCAAATGGCTTAACTCGTGAACAATCACGTAGTCGATGCAGGCTTGGGGCATTTTTATCAGCGACATGTTTAACGTTACCTCGCCGGTGCTAGAGCAACTGCCCCAGCGTCTGCGCATTTTGCGCACGGTGATAACAGGCATCCGATAGCGATCTTGGAACCAGTCGGGGAAAGATTCAAAGCAGGCAAATAAACGCTCTTCATAAACGGTTTTTGCCTGTTGGCGATACCAGCGCTCAAGGGATTTTTGAACTTGCGGGGCACTGTCGGGGTCAGCTGTGCTAACTTGTAAGACGCCGCCGTCAAGATCCACCCCAGCCCGACCCCTCGACACATTTAATTGATAACTCTGACCCAAAAAATAATGCGCTTCACCGGCGCGGTACACCGGCAGTGATTGCTGTTTTAACAGCCGCTCACTGCGCTGTTGCAGCACCCAATCTACTCGGCCCTCGACAAAGTCGACAATCACCCGGCGAGACACCCATTTGGGTGCTCGAACCTCCACGGAACCGTCGGCTAAAACGTGCAGAGCCAACGTTTTGCGCCGCTGACGTTTGATCTGACAGTCAAAAAAGCCGGCCCCAGAGCCAACCCGATGGGACTCCGAGGAGCTGAGTTCACTGTTCATATTCGCTCCTGCTCGCGGTAACTGACACTACAATCCAGCCTCGGCATGACTGCAAATCACCTCGATAAACTCGGCGCCGTACTTGTCGAGTTTACTTTGACCAACCCCGGTTATGGTCAATAAGTCCATGCGCGACATTGGCCGGCGCTCGATCATCTCCTGTAGGGTTGCGTCATGAAAAATAACATAGGGCGGCACATTAAAGTCAGTTGCCAACCGCTTGCGACAGTCGCGCAGATCTGACCATAACTGCTCGTGTTCCGCTGCTACCGGTGCTGACCGGCGAGCACTTTTTGCACCTTTGCCACCGCGACTGTTCGCGGCGAGATCGCGGCGCAATAGCAGTGTCTGCTCGCCCCGCAACACCGGCCGGCACTGGTCAGTCAACTTCAGTCCACCGTAGCCGTCAACATCAACATCCAGCAGCCCGCGTACCACCAATTGACGAATTAACGAGCGCCACTGACCTTCACCCACGGTGCTGCCAATACCAAAAGTACTGAGCTGTTGATGACTAAACTGGGCGACTTTTTCAGTCTCCCGCCCCAGCAGTACATCGATAATATGCACCACACCAAAACGTTGGCCGGTGCGGTAAATACAAGACAGTGCTTTTTGTGCATCCTCAGAAGCGTCCCAGGTTTCAGGGGGAATTTGACAGTTGTCGCAGTTGCCGCAGTGCTCTGCGGCGTCGTCGGCGAAATAACGTAACAACGTTTTGCGTCGGCAGCCCGTTGTTTCGCACAAGCCCAGCATGGCATTGAGCTTGTGTCGCTCACTCATTTTAAACTGTTCCGAAG
>JBLHLU010000235.1:0-6451 GCA_047623385.1 Paraglaciecola psychrophila | reverse complement strand
ATGAGCCAAGCCGACGCCCGTTCACTGATGACCGGCCGTATTGTCGACAGCTACAGCAATATATTGACGCTGAAATTGTTTTCCCACAACAGCCGAGAAGAGGCCTACGCAAAAGATGCGATGAGTCAGTTTCTTGATACGGTGCACCCTCAAATGCGTCTGGTCACTCAGCTCAATGGCGCGGTATGGATTATTAATATGCTGCTGATCGCAGCGATTACCGGGCTGGGTATCTATTTGTGGATTAATGACTCGGTCAGTCCTGGTGCCGTCGCGGTAGGCGTCAGCTTGGCGATCAGGCTTACCGGCATGTCACACTGGGTGATGTGGGAGGTTAGCGGACTTTTCGAAAGTATCGGTACCGTACAAGATGGTATCAACACCATTGCGCTGGCGCAGACAGTCAGCGATGTTGATATTCCGCAGACACTGACGCACTGTACCGGCGCTATTGCATTTCAGTCGGTTTACTTTGGCTACAATAGAGCAGCGCCGTTGTTTGAAGACTTCAATTTACAAATCGCCAGTGGTGAGCGAGTGGGTATAGTAGGCCGCTCGGGGGCTGGCAAGTCGACCCTGACCAATTTACTACTGCGCTTCTACGCCTTAGAGCGCGGTACGATTACCATTGACGGTGTTGATATTAGTGATTTGAGTCAGCAACAGCTACGCAGCCATATTGGTGTGGTAACCCAAGACACATCACTATTACACCGCAGCGTGGGAGACAATATTTTGTTTGGGGCGCCGGCTTCGACGCCCGAACAGGTTCGCGCTGCTGCGGTAAAGGCCGAGGCCCATGACTTCATTATGACGTTGCGTGACAGCGACGGCGGCAGTGGCTACGACTCTCAGGTTGGCGAGCGCGGTGTCAGTCTGTCTGGCGGCCAGCGCCAGCGCATCGCTATTGCCAGGGTTATTCTAAAAAATGCACCCATTCTAGTGCTCGATGAGGCAACTTCAGCACTGGATTCAGAAGTTGAGGCGCTTATTCAGGGCAGTCTGGATAAACTGATGGATGGCAAAACCGTTATTGCCATCGCTCACCGCCTATCGACCATTGCGGCGATGGACCGGCTGCTGGTGATTGATCGCGGAGCAATTGTCGAACAGGGCAGCCACCGTCAGTTGATTGCCGCTAACGGACTCTATGCTAGGTTGTGGCAGCACCAGTCCGGCGGTTTTATCGGTGAAGAGTGATAATAGAATGAGAGATGAGTGAGAGAAGATTGATAAAAGTGTTCCTACTTGGGCTCCAGTGGGGGAAAATAGCTAATTATCTTTGTACCCCTGCTAATTACGCGGAATACTATGCCAAAAACAACATTTGCTGACCTGAAACTCGATAACAGATTGCTCAAATCCCTGGCAGGTCTCAAGTATGACCAGCCCACAGATGTCCAGCGGGCAACCATACCTCGGGTATTAGCTGGTAAAGACTTACTGGTCAGCACCGCCACCGGCAGTGGTAAGACCTCGGCTTATTTATTGCCAGCACTGCAGCGCTTGCTAACCGACAAGGGACCAGCCGAGGGCACCCGCACGCTGATACTGGCGCCAACCCGGGAGCTCGCTCAGCAAATCATCAAATACTGCGATAAGCTAACACGTTTTAACCATCTTAAGAGTGGTCTGCTCAGTGGTGGTTCTGACTTTAAATATCAAGCGGCGATGCTGCGCAAAGACCCAGAGATTCTGGTGGCTACACCGGGCCGGTTACTCGAACATATCAACAAGGGCAATGTCCTGTTGGCGGGTCTGGAAATGTTGATTGTCGATGAGGCCGACCGCATGTTGGATATGGGCCTCAGCGAGGATGTGCTGCGTATCTGCGACAAATGTGCAGCGGCTTGCCAAACCTTGATGTTCTCCGCAACCTTATCCAGCGACGCGGTTAACATCGTGGCCGGGAAGATATTGAATAAACCAGAGCGTATTGTGCAGGGAAACCGGCGCGGCCAGTCGGATTCGGTGACGCAACAAGTGGTACTGGCCGATAACGACAGTCATAAAGTGAAGCTACTACAGTGGCTGTTGGCACAAGAACAGCACAGTAAGGCTATTATCTTTAGCAACACCCGACGTCAGGCCGACCGAATCTGTGAGCAGTTACAGGGCGATACACAGCGAGTCAATGTTTTGCACAGTGAGATACGCCAAGACCAGCGCAATGAGACCATGGCTATGTTTCGCCAGGGAGCGGTTAAATTATTAGTCGCCACTGATGTCGCAGCCCGCGGCCTAGATATTAGCCAGGTTGATCTGGTGATTAATTACAGTTTGCCTGACAATGCCGACGATTATGTGCACCGGGTCGGTAGAACTGGGCGCGCCGGCAAGTCGGGACTGGCGATTAGCTTGGTCGACGAAAGCCAGTGGTCGACCCTGTTGAAGTTAGAGCGCTATCTCAAAAACACCTTGGAACGGCGCAAAATTAGCTCGCTTAAGGGCCATTTTCAAGGCCGCGAAGAGGCACCACCACCGCCGAAAAAACCCTATCCGGCAATGACTACAGCGCCAAGTGAGTTGCCAGTAAGTTCGTCAGTGGTGGCTAAAAATGCTGCGCCGACGAAAGATAAAAAGCCTTTTAGCACTAAGAAATCAAAAAAAATGGCCCCGCTAGATGGCTTTGCGCCCTTTAAAAAGAAGCAATAACAGCCGGGGCTGCGCTATCTATCGCGCTTCAACTTGCTCTTACGCTGCAGTAGCCGCTCGGCTTTTTTTGCCGCTTTGAGGGCAAGTTCTCGCTCGACTTGCTCCATTTCCAGCTTTATCATGGCCGGCGTTTCCAACGTGATAGCGCCTATTTCTTTGCTGCGAAACTCATTGATAATAATTTTAGACACTCTTTCAAAATCCACTCTGCCTCCGCCTTGAAGACAGCCTCGCTGACGACCGACTGTTTCGAAGAAGTGCATCTCTGACTCTGGCAGTCGCTCGAGTTGGTAGCGTTCAATTAACAGCTCGGGGTAATTTTTAAACAAGAACTCAATCGCATAAAATGCGATATCGTCGTAGCTCATGGCGGTGTCTTTTATCGCCCCGGTAATAGCCAGCCGATAGCCACTGTGGCTATTTTCAACCTTTGGCCAAAGCATGCCAGGGGTGTCCCACAGCATAATACCGTTGCGCAAATTGATTTTCTGTTGACCCTTAGTGATAGCGGGCTCGTTGCCGGTTTTGGCGATATTCTTACCCGCCAAGGTATTGATTAGCGTTGACTTCCCGACATTGGGAATACCCATGACCATAGCGTTGATGGTCTTATGGCCGCCATCTTTACCCGGTAACAATTTTCTGATCAGTGCTTCAATCTGGGCGTATTTTTTTGGGTTGTCTATCGATAGAGGCAGTGCTTTAACATTTTTTTGCTGCTCGAGGAATTCAAGCCAACGTTCGGTCCAATAGGGGTCGGCCAGGTCACTTTTGGTGAGTACTTTTATGGTTGGCTTATCGCGGCGCAGCGAGCGAATCATCGGATTTTCGCTGCTAAAGGGGATGCGAGCGTCAATCACCTCAATAACGAGGTCGACCTGATCCAGTGTTTTTTCTACTTCTTTGCGGGCCTTGTGCATATGGCCCGGAAACCATTGAATACTCATAGTTTAAGTTCTTGTTGTAGCGGCTTATTGGGGCGCTTTGTTAGGGCGCCTAGTGGTTGCACATCGCAGTTGCTGGGAACGCTGCTGCCCAGTGGCCAATGATGGTATCTCAGGTAACAGTCTGTTTGGAATCTATTGCTGCAAACTCATAGCAAAATATTGCTAGTTCAAGGCCCGGCAGCGACTGACTAAATAAAAGGCCTGAACACAAACAAGGCCATTGTGATGGAGAAAGGCCCGTTGCTCAAGGGTTTCGACCCCTTCAGCTACGCGATAAAGGCACCCCGCGACGACTGAGTGGTGATCGCTGAAGGTTTCTAGGTTTTCATTGACCCGTTGGCTGTCGTCAAAAATAATTGCCACGCCTTTTCGCCTGCCTGTTACTGAGGTCAGTACAATAAGAAATCTTCTAGTAATACAGCCACTGGGCGAGGGGCGGTCACTGCGCATGATGTTCAGTGTCGCAATCAGTCCAGCAAGCCATATCAACACACAGATAGGCGACTGTTTTCTTGCTACAGGCCAATTGCTTAATCGATTTTAAGAGGCTGACAGGGTGTCATTTCCTAGTAAACTACAGTAGCAATTTCCAGCAGATGCCCGCTTATTTTGAAACCGTTTTCTCTGGCCTTCCTTTGATTGATGTGGACTTGAATATTGTTAGCGTTCATTACCAGATTAATAATACCTCCGTTACTTAAAAACGATCTATTCTCGCCCACTGTTAACACCGGGGCGCTCGACCACTGCGCAAGCACCCTTTCTGTCTGCGGCGTATCTTTTAAAAAATACAGTATATGGCAGTTAGACAAGGTACTTTCGTCAGCAGCGTGAACAATTTCAATAGCTTTACCCTTAGCTTTATTGGCTTCCAAGTTATCTAGGTATTTGCCAAAGGGGTGTGACCCAAAAACACAAATTCGCGTAGACTGCCGTTGCTGTTGGCTGGATGAGGGCCAATCAATAAATTTAATAAAGTTGTAAATATAGGCAGCTTTAAGTTGATACTCACGCGCAGGATTGTGTTGCGCGAATGTCGAGTTATGGTAGGTGCATGCGAATATGCAGAGCAACGCCGCCTGTAAATTAACCGTTTTACCGAACATAGTTTTTCGTCAACAGAATTGTATTAATAGTTAAAACCTTAACTGCCATATTGTCGGTTTGTTATGGCTTAGAGAAACGCGCCTTCTGTCGACCAAAATTCAAATCACGACCCTACTATTATCGTTCATAAATCAGCAGCTTACCAACAGATTCCGCTGAATTACTCGGGCTTAAATTGAGGGCTTGTATTGTCTGTAACCAGTAATTTTTTACAGTCCAGACCCAGCTAGCGAGGTATTTTGGTGAATGGTTAATGACCTAACTAGTCAATGTTGGGGCAGTAAAAAATGGCGCTAGTTGTTCACGCTGCTCGCAGCCGTCACGGTAGCCCAAATCGATTAAGCGCTGACAAAATTCTGGGGTGAATAATAGATAGCTGGCGACATTAATACCGCCCTTACTCGAACTACCGCCGAACAGACTTAACAAGATGCGAATACTCCGCGGCAGCGACTGAATATATTCGTCAGCAAGCGCGTCGATGTCCTCCGAGGGCGAAACGACATGAATATCGATATTTTTAAGCACCCTACCATTTTTGTTGGCTACATTGCCGGGTATTTGCGCCAACAATTCATTCATTTGTTCAAGGTGTTCGATATCCGTTTCCAGACTGTCAACAAAGGCGCTATTTAACAAATGGCCGATTATTTGCCCAAAAGCAGGCGAGCGCACACGCTGTGGAGGTCGTTGATAATTTCGCTTGTGGCCGCTGGTACTGATAATCAATATTTTGTCAGCGCCCAGGTGCAGCGCGGGACTAATCGGCGTCAGTTGGCGTAGCGCACCGTCACCGTAATAGTGTCGACCAATTCGCTGGGGTGGAAACACCGTAGGGATTGCGGTAGATGCCAGTAGATGGCTCAGTTGTAACGGTGTCGGCACACCGTGGCGACGCCAGCGCTGCCAGTCGGCACTATCTGGTCCGCCCTGAAAGAAGCTTACCGAAACCCCTTTACTATAATTCATGGCAGTGACGCTGATCGCGTCGAAGTTTCCCGCTTGAATATTTCTGCCGATGCCTGAAAAATCAATTTTCTGGCTCAATAGCTTTTTTAAGGGCAGGTTGTCTAGCAGTGCGACTGGGCGACCAACTGCCACTCCGGCGTTAACCAGCGATAAAAATAAGCGCCAACCATTGCGGAAAATCCCGCGCCAATCACTGCGATAAACATTTTGCGGTGTTAGGTTTAACCACAGATCTTCGAGCCAGAGACAGCTCTGCTGGAATCCACCTTCGCCACTGGCCAGACCTACGGCATTGAGTGCACCGGCGGACGTTCCTGACAAAATAGGGAAGGGGTTGTGTTGCGGACGGGGATTTTGTTCCGCCAGCGCTTTTAGAACACCTATTTGATAAGCTGCTCGAGCGCCGCCTCCGGGCAGAATCAGTGCAGTTTTCCTGGCAGCAGGCGGTTCAGCGGTTGTGTTATTAGCCGATGCACCGTCATTACTGGCACTGTTAGTCATGCTATCGTTATTCAGCTTGTTGTTATCCTAGTGATTATTATCAATGCCGTTGTTGTTAACATTATGGCGACTATTGTCATAATGTTACCGTTATTGCTCTGATCGACATCAAGGTCGAGATTGTTCACAGTGTCGTCATCTAACAGCTTATGTCTATCGGCGCTCTCACTATTATAGACTGTAATAGTTTAGTCTTTGACGGGAAAATTTCAGCATTGTAAGGTGTTGTTTTTCCGCCGGAGGTGGCTGTGTCGATTATTGTTAGTGATGGT
>JBLHLU010000234.1:0-6577 GCA_047623385.1 Paraglaciecola psychrophila | reverse complement strand
GAAAAAAATGTTACTTGATAGGCGCTTGCCTTAAAAGGGGGCCGCTCTATCCAGCTGAGCTAAGGGCGGTTACAGGTAATGATGGTGTTAGCCCGCTGGTCTGTGCTGTTTAGCCCTGCTATTTAACTGTGCTATTTAGCTCTGCTACTGCACAGCTGTACTTCACAGTGCTATAGCCACAATGGAACCGCTCGGTGGGCATTGGTTGGGCGGCGAACAGTGCAGCCCTACTTGTGGTCTTAGTCAATAAGCAAGCTAGATAATTCTTGTCGCTATGGCTGACTTAACTACTAGCTGCCCCAGTGCCCAGTTGTTATGCCGTGCACTAGAGCGTTAGACTTTCACTGTGGTAAGTGACAGGATGTTGCTAAAAGGCACGGTACCAGCAGTAACGCTGGTGACAATACTGAGCAGGACATGCTGGGCCAGAATAATAATAGGAACGATTTTGCCGATACAAAAGTTAAAACGGGTACTGACATTCTGGGATGTATTTTTCATCGCCGCGGGTCAGATCATCGGTGCTGGGGTGGTTGCCCTCACCGGGGTGGCCATTGGTATGACCGGTCCCTCGGTGTTTTTGGCTTATTTTTTCGCGGCTATTTTGGTATTGCTGGTTTCAGTACTGATTATGATTGCCGGCACGGCGCTGCCAGTGACAGGTGCTTATTATGCTTGGGTGTCCAGACTGCGCAGCGGCTGGCTGGCCTCGGTAGTACTGTCGTTGATTTTACTAGCCAGTATCTCGCTGAGTTTGTACGGCAGCTCTTTTGGTCTGTACCTCAACCCCCTATTTCCGCAATTATCAGTCAATACTTGGGGTGTAGTGGCGGTATTGTTGTTATTTTTCGCCAATTTATTCGGCCTAAAAATGGCGTCCAAACTGCAGATGGCGTTAGTGGTGCTGCTGATCTCGGCATTGGCAGTATACGCCGGTTTTGCCATGCCTAATATCGACAAAGATCTACTGACACCGTTGTTCCCCAAGGGTATTGCCGGCTTTTTAACCGCGGTGTTTTTATTAAAATTTGCTACCGGTGGCGCCCATATGATCGTTGGTCTCAGCGGTGAGATTCTTAATCCGCGGCGCACGATTCCTATGGTGATGATCTCGGCGACGTTATTAGTGGCGGTAGTTTACGGTTTTGTCGCCCTCGCCAGTGTCGGTGTTGTGCCCTGGACCGAGATGGTTAACCAGCCGTTAACGCTGGCTGGCCAGCAGTTTTTACCGGCCTGGGCGATGACCTATTTCTTAATCTGCGGCGCTGGACTGGCGATTTGCACCACGCTCAACTCGCAGTATATTCAGCTGCCACGAACGTTTATTGTGGCCAGTTGGGACCAACTGTTGCCGACTTGGGTGGGGACACTGAATCGACACGGCGCCCCCTATGTTATTTTGTTGCTGATGATGTTGATTGGCATTGTGCCACTGCTCATTGGCCTAGACTTTGGTGATATCGCCCGTGCTGCGACGGTGTCGGCTAGCTTGCCGGCGTTTATCGTGTACTGGGCGATTGTTCGTATTCCCAAGCAATACCCCGAGCAATATCGGCAGTCGATTTTTCAGCCCGGTCCTTTTTGGTTGTGGACACTGTTTGTGATCGCCGAATTATCGACTGCCCTGGGGGTGTATTTTTTGTCTAAGGACCTGCCGGTGGCAGTCATCGTGAGCCTACTCAGCTGGATTGTGCTGTCGGTTGCTTACTACCCACTGCGGCGTCGATATTTGGCCCGGCAGGGTGTTGATCTAGACAAACTGACCACTGATGATACGGTGTTCGTACACTAGCGCTCAGCTGCTCGCAGAGCCGCGCGAAAATAGCAAAATCTACCTAGCTAAAACTTCATAGCTCGTATTCATGTCGCGGGAATTTTTGTAGCTACAGTTTAAGTAACTACAGTTTATGTAACTGCAATAGACGTAACTAAAGTTGACGTAACTACAAGTGATGTAACTAAAATTGCTCCCGTCGAGACGGCTACTGGGCTATAGTGTGGTTAACCCCTTGTTCGCCTAGTCAGCGGCCTAAGTCGCTGCTGTGTAGCGACATGTGTTGGCTAGCCCAAAACCCTTTTTATCTAGGATATAGTCTCATGTTAGACAGTCGTCCACTTCTTTTGGATACCGATTTTCCGCCCATTTTTCGCGGTCAGCTCAGTGTATTGCAAGTCAATCTTGGCTATAAATGCAACATGAGTTGTGTGCACTGTCATGTTAACGCCGGTCCCAGCCGCACCGAGATGATGGACTTGGCGACCATCGAGCAGGTGCTGGACTTCGCTCGGCGCCAAGGTATTAGCACCTTGGACTTAACCGGCGGTGCGCCGGAAATGAACCCCCATTTTCGCTATATGGTCAGTGCCGCAAGGGCGCTAGATATCGAAGTGATCGACCGCTGTAATTTAACTATTTTGCAGGAGCCTGGCTTTGAAGATATGGCTCAATTTCTGGCGGACAACAAGGTGGTAGTGACCGCCTCGCTGCCTTGCTACGAGGAGGAAAATGTTGAAAAACAGCGTGGTAAAGGCGTCTACGAACACAGTATTGATGCGCTGGTTAAACTCAACGCTTTAGGTTATGGCGTTGATCCCGCGCTGCCGCTCAATTTGGTGTACAACCCAGTTGAGCCGGTGCTGCCGCCACCTCAGGCCGCGTTGCAACAAGAGTACAAACACGAATTGCTGAGTCGTCACGCGATTCGCTTTAACGAGTTGTTTACTATCACCAACATGCCGATTAGTCGCTACGGCGCCATTTTGATGTCGCAGGGTCAATTTACCCCCTATATGGACTTGTTAAAGGCCAATTTTAGTAGTGATAACCTACCGACCCTTATGTGCCGTTCTATTCTCAGTGTCGACTACCAAGGTTATGTTTACGACTGCGATTTTAATCAGATGTTAGAAATGCCATTGGTCGCTTCCGATCGTCAGCGGCCACATTTGTCTGAACTGTTAGAGCTGGACTTCAACGGCCGCGAAATTATGATCGGTGATCACTGCTTTGCCTGCGCTGCCGGCAGCGGCAGTAGCTGTGGCGGTGCGCTCAATGACTAGGGAGCCGGTGCTGCTGAGCATTGTCATTCCCACCCTCGACGAAGCACAAACCCTGCTCGATTGCCTGCAGCGGCTACAGCCACTGCGCGCGCAAAAAGTGGAAATTATTGTTGCCGATGGTGGCGGCCCTGCTGTCAGCACCCTTGATACGCTGACTGATCAGCATTTGCGCTGTGCCAAAGGCAGGGCTGTGCAAATGAATTGCGGCGCCGATGCTGCCAGTGGCTGCTGGCTGCTATTTTTACACGCCGACACTGAGCTGCCCGGCGATGTCGATAGCTGGTTGTTGCAGTTGACGCAGTCACCAGTGCAATGGGGGTTCTTTCGCTTGATCTTGGATGGCTCACCGACTTTTTTTCGCTTGATCGAGTGGTGTATTAATCGACGTTCGAGTCTAACTAGTGTTGCCACTGGCGATCAGTGTCTGTTTGTACGGCGTGCTGTATTTAACGCTGTTGGGGGTTACCCCGCTATTGCACTGATGGAGGATGTAGCTCTGAGCAAGACGCTGCGCAGTCGGGCAACACCGCTCATCTGGTCCAGTCCGGTGGTCACCTCCAGTCGACGCTGGCAACAAAAGGGCATCCTCAAAACGGTATTGTTGATGTGGATACTGCGCTTTAGTTATTTTGTTGGCGTCAGTCCCAGCCGTTTAGCCACTTACTACCGTGGTTGATATCGGCTCCAGTTCTATCACTGGCGACCAGGTGCGCTCTTGCCGGCTACTGGTGTTTGCCAAGGCTCCGGTGCCGGGCCAAGTAAAAACACGCATGCAACCGCATTTGAGTCGCCAGCAGTCGGCGCAGTTACACCGGCGTTTAGTCGAGCACTGCCTGCATCACTGTGCCTCGCTGCCCTGGCTGCAATTACAACTGTGGGTGGGCAGCGACCACCCTTGGTGGGCGGCTTTGCAGCGGCGGCATTCGCTTAGTGTGTACTCGCAACTGGGCCAAAACTTGGGGGAGCGGATGGCTGCTGCGGTGGCCGCTGGACCGGTCGATCAGCATGGACTTATTCTTATCGGCACGGATTGTCCCGATATCAATAGTGATTATTTACGTGCTGCCAGTGCCGCGTTGCAACAAAACGATGTGGTGCTGGGGCCCGCCGAAGACGGTGGTTATGTGCTAATCGGCTTTTCTATGAAACATCGGCAGCGCTATCAAGCGGTGTTTGCCGGTGTTGATTGGAGTACTGACAAAGTGTTGGTGCAGACCCGCCAGCGGCTGGCGCAACAGCAGTTGCGTTGGGTAGAGTTGCCAGTGCTGAGCGATATTGATCGCCCTGAAGATTTGAGGTTGTTGCAGCGCCACTTCCCTGACGGCTACTAACTGACCTCAACTTTGCAGTCGCATTGAGGTAGTCGATGCAGTGATCAGTCACAGCGCTCGCTGCGCGCGATGATTGACATTGGCTTTGCAGTCGGCGCTGGTTGTCAGTGAGTTGCCATAGCGCGGCAGCGCAGGGCATCGTCAATTAGATAACACTAAGCGCTGGTAATGGAGCGGCCGCTGTTGCTGTTGTTGGTATAGCCTTTAACGTCGTACAGCTTTTCCTGCTTATTTTGTCCGCGCAGCAGATCGAGAACCTGTCCCACTACCAGTCGCGAGCGCTGTGCAATGCGTTCGTTTATTTCGTTGAGTTGTTGGCAGTCGGCCCACTGGGTACCGAGTTTTATCCAAGATTGTGCCAGCGCTGGGGCCTGTTGATGTGCTGCTTGCAGCGTGCTGGCTTCGTCTTTGAGGCCTGCTTGTTGCAATAACTGTTGGCGAATATTGCTGTGGTGATCCAGTAGCGACAGTAATTTTTGCTTCTGGTCGATGATGGATTGAAAGTCTTTATAGTTGCGCACCTCGAGTAACACTCGTTCACGCTGTAATAGTGCCAGCAATTGTGCGGTGGCCGGTAGGTCCTGTTCGAAGGTGGTATTGAGTCCTGTCCATACACTGTTGGGGATAAGTTGCGCCATGGTGGCAGCCTCCGTAGATTGATCGTTGCTATCTAGGTTCGTCTAGGTTCTATTTAATTACGTCGATATGAACAGGGGCTTTGCCGGACCCCGTTCACAGTTGGTTCGGTCGGGCTAGCGAGCTAGCAGTGCATCAAAGGCTAGCATCTTGTCTGCTACCTGTTGGCTGTCGACTCGGTACTCACCACTGTCCAGTGCTTTTCTAATACTGGCAACCCGGTCCAGATCCACATCGGGAAGACTTTGGGTCAGTTGCTCGGCGGCCTTCAGGCTATTGGCCTGAGGACTTAACTCGACTTTACTGCCAGCGACCGGTTTGGCCTCAGCGGGGCTATTGCTACTGCCTTTACTGTCGGCTTCAGCGCTTTTGGCCTGCGGGTTGGTTTGCGGGCTGGTCTGCGGTCTGCTCGATAAGTGATTGATATCTCTAACCATTTTCTTTACTCATTACAGTATGTTGGGCAAATAATAGAACGATCGTGGTAACTATCGGCTACCAGAGCGTAAACTTTAACATAATTGACCTACTTTATCGTCGGCATGCAGCTAATCTGAGTGCCCTATCTACATGTTGACGCTGACCTGACCGGGCCCTGTTACTCTGGCGTCTACCACGCGTTTTGACTGTTTGTTGCGAACCGTAATCTGTTCGCCGGCGTGGCCATCCCGCAGTGCGATAGCGCCGATTTTTACCACTAGCGCCCCACTGCGGGCACTTAATGTGACTGCGTCGCCCCGTTTTATCAGCAGCGGCGGTGTCAGTTGTGAGGCCAATAAAATGGCGTCGGCGCGCAGAGACCGCTTGCTTTGCATACCGACCACCTCGCTGATGTCACTGAAGTAACTGCCGTTGAGGGTGCTGATATTCACTTTGCGCAGGCGTAACTGATGCGCGCTAATATTAGTGCCTCTGCTCAGCGGCGCAGCGGCAGTAACTACCGGGCGGTAAAGATTAATTGTCAGTGGTACATACATTGACCAAGGCGATGTTGATAGGCAGCTGACCTTGGCATTGGTGCGGCCTATACTATTGTTATCTCTAAGTTCGATCGCCAAACTCGAACTGCAGTCGGGCATCCGCGTGCGGTTATCCAGCGCGCCTATTTCGTAATCCATGGTGACGCTGTGGTCATAGCGTTGGGCCAGCGACTGCATGTGCTGCACCATAAAAGTATCAATATTTTGGCGTATCATTACCGTGTCTACTGCAGCTACAACTTGGCCAGGCGCCACTAGTGTTGCCGACAACACAATTGCCGTTAGTAAATAAAATCGCCACGCAATATTGTTAACCACTATTATCAACCTGTGCTTTAATAAGCAGTGCTCCGGTACTATCAGTGATAGCTCGAAACAGCCTATATCGATGTGCTATTGCCTGTCGCGACAAATTAATGGCGTCGGCAGGTTCTGAGAATAAATAAGCAATAAACGTGCCTGATAGCCAAGGTGGACACAGACATAGTGTTATGGCGGGTTTGAAAGTGAGTATTGAGCTGCGACTGGCGGGTCGTGGTCACACAATTTACATCGGGAAGAATCGCCGCC
>JBLHLU010000233.1:0-6584 GCA_047623385.1 Paraglaciecola psychrophila | reverse complement strand
TCGATGGTTGATTTATTACTCTGGGTATAGGGACTAAAACCGAAATCGACTAACACTTTATCGAGCTTTTCTAACACCGTTAAACCGGAACCATCCAACACCTCTGAGCCCAACCCCAGTTGCGGCACAGGATTACCGGTGACCATAATAGAGATAAATATCGCCGGTACCATATAGGCAAATATCAGTACACAAAACTGCGCCACTTGGGTATAGGTGATGCCTTTCATACCGCCCATTACCGCATAGAAAAACACCACCGCCATACCGATCAAAACACCGGTAGTAATTTCTACCTCAAGAAAGCGAGAAAACACCACCCCTACCCCGCGCATCTGCCCCGCCACGTAGGTAAAAGAAATAAAGATCAGACAGATCACAGCAACAATTCTCGCCGACTTGGAATAGTAGCGCTCACCAATAAAATCGGGCACGGTAAACTGGCCAAACTTACGTAAATACGGTGCCAGTAACAGCGCCAGTAGTACATAGCCTCCGGTCCAACCCATCAAATATACTGAGCCGTCGTAGCCGGAAAAAGCTAAAATTCCCGCCATAGAAATAAACGACGCTGCACTCATCCAGTCGGCGGCGGTGGCCATACCGTTAGCGATAGGGTGCACGTCGCCACCGGCCACATAAAATTCTTTGGTGGTACCGGCTCGGGAGTAAATTGCGATGCCGATGTACAGAGCAAAACTCAGACCGACGACAACATAAGTTAACATCTGTGTAGTCATAGCGATTGCCCGGTGGATTTATCTGAGCTGGTTAGCTCGGCACTATCATCAACTCCATAGCGCTGTTCTATTTTTTTTATCCGCACAACGTAGGTAAAAATAAGTACGATAAACACATAAATAGAGCCCTGCTGTGCGAACCAAAACCCCAACTGCATACCGAATAAACTGAATTGGTTGAGCTGTTCGACTAACAGAATGCCAAAACCAAAAGAGGCAATAAACCACACAATTAACAGCTTAATGAGTAGCAAAATATTTTCTCGCCAATAACTCGAAGCATCGCTCTGGCTCAGCAGCGGATGGTTCGAATCCTCGTTTGCACTCACCTTATTTTCGTCTGTCATAGTCTACTCGCTATTATTATTGTGCTGGGCCCCGGCACCAAACTGAGATCTATGCTTGGGTGTTTGCCCGCATTTTTACTGCGTATCGATATTGCTATCGCACAGTGTAGATTGATGGCCGTGCCGCTGTTGGTATCGATGGGAATAACAGCAGCGCCTTGCCGGCCAGAGAAAAATGATCGCGAGCTAACTATTTATCGCTCGAGCCAGCGCGCCCCTTGGTTATTATTTTTAGTGGTGCTCTAGACTCGCTAAGGCGACGCAACTGTTTGCGCCAACAGCCTTAGCGGTTTTTGTCTTCCCAAAACTGCGCATTTTTTATCCCTAGTTTGACCGGGTCAAAGCTGTATTTTTTGACGCCCTCGCGCTGCTGCCGCTCGTAATCTCGCAGCGCTTTTATCGCCGGTTTTGCGGTAAAGAAGATAATAATAATCGCCACAATATTAAGCCAAGCCATTAGACCGACACCGATGTCTCCCAGCCCCCAGCCAATATCTGCCGCTTTGACAGTACCGTAAAAAGTAGCACTTATCAGCGTAATTTTAAGCAGTAACGTTAGGCCCGGAATATTAAAACGACGGTTCAAATAAATCACGTTGGCTTCAGCGATAAAATAGTATGCAAGAATAGTGGTAAAGGAGAAAAAGAACAGAGCCAGCGCAACGAAGGGTTTACCGACTCCGGGAATCATACTCTCGACGGCCATTTGCGTGTAAGCCGGACTATTGGCGGCAATATCGACGGCGACATTTTGCACAATAAACGTATCACCGAGACCGTGTACATTATAAGCGCCAGTAATTAAAATCATTAGCGCCGTTGCCGTACAGACAAACAGGGTGTCGATATAAACAGAAAATGCCTGTACCAAACCCTGTTGCGCCGGGTGGTCAACTTCCGCCGCCGCCGCCGCGTGTGGCCCAGTGCCCTGACCTGCCTCGTTAGAGTAGACACCGCGTTTAACCCCCCAGCCAATAGCGGCACCGACTCCGGCCATCGGCGAAAAGGCGTCGCTCATAATTAGTGCCAACACCTCGAATAAACGATCAATGTTGAGCGCTACAACACCGGCAGCCACCAACATATAGGCCAACGCCATAAAGGGTACAATTACCTGAGTAACTTGGGCAATGCGTTTTACGCCCCCAAAAATAATAAAGCCAAGTAACACCACAATACCAAAAGCGGTATACAGTTTTGCCTTACTCAACAGACCAAACATAGTATCTACCGTGGCGCTATTACCTACAGCCATTTCGACAGCATTACCTAAACTGTTAGACTGCACTGTCGGCAACATAAATCCGCAGGCAACAATAGTGGCAATAGCAAACAGCCAACCATACCAGCGCTGCCCCAATGCCTTCTCGATATAATAGGCGGGACCGCCGCGGTACAGGCCGTCGATTTCCTCCTTGTAAATTTGTGCATTGGTCGATTCTATATAGGCAGTGGCGGCGCCCAAAAAGGCCACCACCCACATCCAAAATACCGCACCGGGCCCGCCAAAACCAATGGCCGCCGCCACCCCGGCAATATTACCGGTGCCGACCCGTCCCGACAGCGATACCGCCAGCGCCTGAAACGGTGATATACCCTTCTCTGAGCTTTTGCCGGTCAATAATAACCGCCACATCTCCCGCAGTTGGCGCACCTGTACAAAGCGAGTCAGTACTGAGAAAAACAGCCCGGCCCCCAGACACAGATAAATTAGCGCCGAGCTCCAGATATAGTTGTTAACTTGGTTTACAATGTCCTGCACACAATACTCCGCATTATTATTGGTATTTCAGCCGGCTTCCGGCTGTTCTAGCACGTTTATAACCCTCGATTGTATCCCGCGGGGGATGCAGCGACAATAGCCAGCAGTTTCTAAACACCGGCTAAGGCTTCGACAACCGATCGGTGTTGCAACGACCCTCGACCTAATCTTATTTTTCAGCGAGAACCGATAGTTTAATGGCGGCGAAAAAGTCGCTAATATAATAACGCCAGCCAAGACACGGTAACACCGCTTGCGCTAGCTTAAACGCACAGAACAGCAAACACTCATCCATACGCGCACAGACCATAGCAAGGACTCCACCTATGACCCACTATATCATTGCAGAAATTACCATCGCCGACCGCGAGGAGTACGCCCGATACGAGGCCGGATTTATGGCTATATTCTCCCGCTATCAAGGCAAAATGTTAGCTGTCGATGAACAACCGGAGTCGCTAGAGGGCCAGTGGCCGCATACCCGTACGGTACTGGTAGAATTCCCCGATCGAGAACACACTATGGCCTGGTATCAATCGGCTGACTACCAGGCGCTAGCGCAGCATAGACGCAACGCCTCGGAAGGTAACCTGGTATTAATCAAAGGCCTTGAGTAAGCGGCGACTGGCCACTGCTCAGCACTACTGAGCTGGGTTCAAACCCCCGCTCTTAAGATTGCGCTGTTCGGCTTTTAGCGTCATCGCTACCAAAACAATAGCCATCACACAGGCGCCAACGATAAGCCCAAAGCCGGCGTCCCAGCCTGATCGATCCACTACATAACCGATCACAATATTAGCCGATACCGCACCGCCGACATAACCAAATAGACCGGTGAAGCCGGCGGCGGTACCGGCTGCTTTTTTCGGCACTAAATCCAATGCAAAAAGGCCTATTAACATCACTGGACCATAGATAAAAAATCCAATGGTGATCAACATAGCGATATCGATAGCGGGGTTGCCCGGCGGATTAAGCCAATAGACCAATACGCAAACTAGCGTGATAGACATAAAGACGATCAATACCGGCGAGCGGCGAGCTTTAAAGTACTTGTCTGATATATAACCGCAAAACAGCGTGCCTGGAATACCGGCCCACTCATAAAACGCATAGGCCCAGCTCGACTCCTGAAAAGAAAAACCCTTCACTTCCGACAGGTAGGTCGGCGCCCAGTCCAACACCCCGTAACGCACAAAATAGACAAAGGCATTGGCAATGGCAATGGCCCACAACAGACGGTTGTCTAATACGTAGTCAAAAAATATTTGGCGGGCAGAAAATTCACGCTCATGACTCTCGCTGTAGGCAAAAGCACTCGGATAATCCTGATGGTATTGCTCAATAGTGGGCAGGCCCTGGGACTGAGGCGTGTCGCGTACAGTCAGCCAAATAAACACACTGATCGCCAAGGCGATAAAACCGTGCACATAAAACAGTGCGTGATAATCGGCAAAATAGGCCACAGCAACGATACCAATTGGACCAATAAGACCGCCGCCAACATTGTGCGCCACGTTCCACAACGCCATTTTAGTGCCCCGCTCCGAGGCCGAGAACCAGTGTACCATCACCCTCCCGCTGGGAGGCCAGCCCATACCCTGGAACCAGCCGTTGAGCATTAAAAGCGAAAACATAATGCCGACGGAGCTAGTCGCAGCGGGAATCAAACCCATGGCAATCATGATTAGCGCCGACACCAGCAGCCCCAAACTCATAAAGTTTCGGGCGTTGCTACGATCGCTAACACTGCCCATAATAAATTTGGACAGCCCATAGGCAATCGCCACGCCGGATAGGGCAAAACCGAGCTCGGTTTTTGAATAGCCCTCTTCAATAAGACTAGGCATGGCCAGGGTGAAGTTTTTGCGCACCAGATAATAGCCAGCGTAACCGACAAAAATCCCCAGAAAAACCTGCATCCGCAGCCGCTTGTAACTGGGATCGACTAGCTCTTCAGGCAGTGGCTGACGGTGGCGGGCCGGTCGTAAGAATCCGATCATATTCTGTTCTTATTGTTGTCTGTGCTAGCGCCTGAGCGCGGGTTGCTTACCGATGCCGTAGATAGTCGACAGTGCGGTCAGTAAAGTCAGTGAACAGTCCATCAACGCCCACTTTATTGACAAATAGATCGAGTAAGTCCTCATAACTGTCAACAAATCCGGGCATGGCAAAAGCTTCCTGACGGAAGGTATAAGGGTGTACCACTAACCCCACCCGGTGCGCGTCGTCGACTAGCGAACTAATACGCAGATCCTCAGCCGTGCCGCTGACAATCATATCGAGGCTGGGCCCGATACCATCGACATAAGCGGCCAGCAGGCCCAGTCCCGCAGCGCTAACTACCGGTTTGTAGTGCTCTTCGGTACCTAGTAATTGAACCAATTTCAAATCTATCGACAGCGCCGGCATCAGCACGTCGTGAACGCGTTTTAAGTCATCCACCTCAAACGACTGGTAATAAACCTTGTCATCTTTGTTACTATAACCGTAGTATTTTAAGGTTTCGAGCACGGCGCGGCTGATGTCGCTACCCTCGCCCAAGTGGAAACCAGCGCTTTTGACCTCGGTGTAAATACCCACGTCTTTGCCGGTGGACTGATTCAGCCCCTGAATCATTTCGATCTCCTCTGCCAGCGTATGCACCTTAAAGTGGGACTTGGCTAGGGGAAAACGTTGGGGGAAAACCGGCACTTTGATACCGTCTTTTATGTAGTAGCGCTCCGACACGTCGAGACTGCGTATTTCAGCCAAGGTAAAATCGATGACATAGTAGCGACCATCGTCACGCTTTCGCTCAGTAAATTTCTCCTGCACATTACTGACTCGGTCGAGGAAGTGATCGTGGAGAACCACCAACTCACCGTCAGCGGTCATCACCACATCCTGTTCGAGATAGTCGGCGCCCATGCCGTAGGACAGAGCCTTGGCCGCCAGTGTATGCTCGGGCAGGTAACCACTGGCGCCGCGATGCGCTATCACTAATACGTCGCCAGCGGTGTTAGCTGCGGTCGCTGAAACTGGTGTCATAAGCGCAATTCCCAAAATTATTGCTGTTGTTATGCTGCGGTACATAGCCTCTCCTCAATGCTCGGGGCAGAGTGCAATTTATCACGCGGTAATGCAAATAGTATTTAGCGCCGCGGTGCTGGATTTTATGCGCTGAACATTTTACTCTCTGTTTATTCCTAGAGTCGGGAGCGACCGAGCCCGAGCAATACCGATGCGAATGCGATTAACGCCACCAGCGGAGCGAACAGCATGATAGATAACCAGCAACACGGCGACCGACTGAGCCGCGACCAAGCACTCAAGCAACGCGCCAAAGTGGTCATTCCCGGCGGTATGTACGGTCACCAATCAACTTGGCAGTTACCCGCCGACTATCCACAATTTTTTAGCCGTGGTGAGGCCGGTCATGTATGGGATAGCGACGGCAATGAATATATCGACTTTATGTCGAGTTATGGCCCTATTATTCTCGGTCATCGCCACCGTGCAGTTGAACAAGCGGTAGCCAAACAGCTGGCCAGTGGCGACTGTTTCAACGGACCCAGCCCGGTAATTGTCGAACTGGCAGAGCAACTCTGCGATCAAGTAAGTCACGCCGACTGGAATCTGTTCGCCAAAAACGGCACTGATGCCACTACCTTGTGTGTGTCCATTGCTAGGGCCTACAACAACAAACGCAAGATTTTAGTCGCCAGCAATGCCTATCATGGCGCAGCGCCCTGG
>JBLHLU010000232.1:0-6621 GCA_047623385.1 Paraglaciecola psychrophila | reverse complement strand
ATGTCGAGGTAATAGCGCCATTGATTACTCATCGCTTAGCGTAGAGTCCCCTCGCTTATTTATTGGTAACATCGCTAGAGCATTGTATAGCGGGTCGTATTGTTGTGATGCCTTGTCGATAATTTCCAGCTGCGCAGTGGTAATGTCTTTGAATAGACGCCGGGGCATCAACGTCGGCGGTGCCTGTGCCGCAATAGTACTGACTGAATTTTTACTAGCTTATTTATACTAACTGTAGCACCGTTAACGCGCCCCTAAAATACATCGTCAACGAGTGTTTACAGATCACACCAGGACCAATAATTGACCGCGGCCGAGCTAACTATTGATTCATATCAATAGCCTCACCTTTTACCACCTAGATTCCAGTCTTGACTAAAACTGTAGCTGACGAAGTACGTTAACTGCGGAAAAAAAACCTCTTTGTTAGCCCGATCTTTTGCATCTAACAAAACGTAAACTGCAAGCAATCAATAAAAGCAATCATTATTGTGTCACCACTACGGCGCAGCGGTAGCAGAAAAACAACGGGGTTCGCAGACATACAATGTTGAACCGAGACGGCAAAGTGAAGACGATTACCCGCGAGACCGGTGCAAAGAGCCCTAGACTGAAACCGTGATTGGCAGATATGAGTGATCTGCCCCAACAATACAGAAACAGTCCATAAAGAAAAACAAAAACAGTGGACGAAAAAAAACCGCGTCAAGCACGGTTAACAACTCACTGTTTTACTGCAATGAGAACGTCTATTAAAAAGACATTTTTAAAAGGGAGGTAGAAACTACTAAACCTTTTCGCGCTCCCGTGGTTACACCCATTTAGACTGCTTTAACGTTCTCAGCCTGCGGGCCTTTCTGCCCTTGGGTAACAGTAAACTCAACTTTTTGTCCTTCTGCCAGCGTCTTAAAACCTTCGCTAGCAATTGCACTAAAGTGAACGAACACATCGGGACCTGATTCTTGCTCAATAAAACCAAATCCTTTACTTTCATTAAACCATTTAACTGTACCAGTAGTTTGATCAGACATTTTCAAATCCCATTGCTTTTACGTAAATAATATTTATATGCTGCTTTTGCCACAGGACAAAAAAGCACATGAATTAGCTGTAAAAAAGAGGTGTTACTTATGAAGAACAGGACGATTGACTACTGTTGAAAAAAATCGCAATGGTTGGACATAAAAACAGCCGTATTTTCAAGCTATTTAACATCTTATACCTCTTGACAATTCCGTCAAGCACTTATCTTGATTATTTTCATTCGCTTTATCGATGATAATATTCTTTGAATCGCTTCAGCACATGCTAACCACAAACCTGTAGCGCGCACTAATTAAGACTTAACGCCTTTCGTAGCCAGCCCTACAGCACAGGAATTATTTAAAATAAGCCTGCGAACTATCACTGTGATCAGTGACATCGCGCACGGCGGTCAATTGCGGCACCTGCTCTAACAAACTTTTTTCCACCCCTTCTTTAAGGGTCGACTCCACCATGCCACAACCCTGACAACCGCCGCCAAAACGCAAAATAGCGATACTGTCGGTTGTGACCTCGACCAGAGAAACTTCACCACCGTGGGAGGCTAGCGACGGATTGACATCGTTGTAAAGAACGTAGTTCACGCGATCTTCAATCGGGCTATCCTCATTCACCGTAGGTAGTTTTGCGTTCGGTGCTTTGATGGTGAGCTGCCCGCCCATTCTGTCTTTGGCATAATCGACAAAAGCCTCATCCAAAAAGGCAACACTGCGCAATTCGTAGCGCGCGGTTAACCGCTCGTACTCGACTATAATATCGTCTTCTTCAATATCGTCTGGGCGACAGTAGGCTATACAGGTCTCGGCTTTGGGAGTTCCAGGGTTGTTAACAAACATGCGAATACCCAGCACCTCATCGTCCTGAGAAGCCAGTAAGTCCGCCAGATAGCCCTGAGCCGACTCAGTTATGGTCAAATTGAGCATGGATTCGTCAGTCATTGCGGGTAAAACTCCTCTTGGGAAATTAATCTGTATAGCTAATCGTTTTGTTTTGCAGTAAGCTATATCGAAATATATCGATATAGATATGTCGACGGTATTTAGCGCTACTACTGAGCGCCGCCGTTCAACGGTGTTATATACAGGGCTATTATACTGCGATCGTAAGCATTGTCAGTAGAAAATAGCCCCGAGCAGACCATTCTCTTTAGTAAAACCCTAGCTGTATCAGGGTTTTATCCCGATTACTAAGAGCAAACCTACAGGAAATAGCTACTATTATGAATGCCCAGCGCAAAGCCCGTATCGATGAGCTAAAGCAAGCACTGTCACAACGAATACTTATTCTCGACGGTGCCATGGGCAGCATGGTGCAAACTTACCAACTGGAGGAAAGTGACTATCGCGGCGAGCGCTTTGCCAACTTCCACCGCGACGTCAAAGGCAACAACGATTTATTGTCGCTCAGTCGGCCGGATATTATCACTGAGATACACCGCGGCTACCTCGATGCCGGCGCCGATATCATCGAGACCAATACCTTTAACGCCACCAGCGTTTCGCAAAGCGACTACGACTTGCAAAGCATCGCCCGCGAACTGAACTCAACAAGCGCGCGTATCGCTAGGGCCGCAGCCGATGCCGTCACCGCCAAGACTCCCGAGAAACCGCGTTTTGTCGCCGGCGTGATAGGGCCTACCAGTCGCACCGCTACCCTATCACCAGACGTCAACGACCCCGCTTTTCGAAATATTACCTTCGATCAATTGGTGGTGGACTACCGCGAGGCCTGCGAGGGCTTGGTTGAGGGTGGCGCCGATATTGTGTTAATCGAAACCTCCTTCGATACGCTCAATGCCAAAGCAGCGATCTTTGCCGTATACAGCGTGTTTGACGAGCTCGGCTTCGAGCTACCGATCATGATCAGCGGCACTATTACTGACGCCAGTGGCCGTACGTTATCAGGCCAAACCACCGAGGCTTTTTGGTACTCTGTGGCCCACGCCAAACCAATCAGTATCGGCCTCAACTGTGCCCTAGGCGCAGCAGAACTGCGCCCTTATATACAGTCGTTAGCGGTGAATGCCGATACCTTTGTCAGTGCCCATCCCAATGCCGGCCTACCTAATGAGTTTGGCGAGTACGATGAAACTCCAGAGCAAACCGCCGCTATCTTGGAGGAGTTTGCCGCCAGCGGCTTGCTCAATATCGTCGGCGGCTGCTGCGGCACTACCCCGGCCCACATCAAAGCTATCGCCGAGGCTGTTAGCTGCCACCCGCCCCGGCCCATTCCCACCATCAAACCTGCCTGTCGGCTCAGCGGCTTAGAGCCCTTTGTAATCGACGACAGCTCGCTGTTTGTCAACGTCGGCGAGCGCACCAATATCACTGGCTCCGCCAAGTTCAAACGCCTTATCCTCGATGAGGATTACGACACCGCTCTAGAGGTCGCCTTGGAGCAAGTGCAAATGGGTGCCCAGATCATCGATATCAATATGGATGAGGGGATGCTCGACTCCGAGGCCGCGATGGTGAAATTTTTACACCTGATCGCCTCAGAACCCGATATCTGTCGGGTACCGATTATGGTCGACTCCTCTAAATGGGAAATTATTGAAGCCGGTTTAAAATGTATTCAAGGCAAATCGGTGGTCAATTCGATTAGCTTAAAAGAGGGGGAAGCTGAATTTATTCAGCGGGCAAAACTGTGTATGCGCTACGGTGCCGCTATTGTGGTAATGGCCTTTGACGAGCAAGGGCAAGCCGATTCCGAGGCCCGCAAAAACCAAATATGTCAGCGCTCCTATCAGATACTGGTAGATATAGTCGGTTTCCCGCCACAGGATATCATCTTCGACCCCAATATCTTCGCGGTTGCCACCGGCATTGAAGAGCACAACAATTACGCCATCGACTTTATTCGCAGCTGTGAATTTATTCGCCGCGAACTACCTCACGCAAAACTTTCCGGCGGTGTCAGCAACGTTTCCTTCTCCTTTCGGGGCAACAATACGGTTCGAGAGGCCATCCATGCGGTATTTTTATACCACGCGATCAAGTCTGGGCTAAGCATGGGCATCGTCAATGCCGGCCAACTGGCTATTTATCAGGATATCCCACTCGAATTGAGAGAGCGGGTCGAAGATATTGTTCTCAACCGACGCCCTGATGCTACCGAGCGGATGCTGGAGATAGCCGACAACTACTCGGGTAAAGGCACCAGCAAACCGGTAGAAGATCTTGCTTGGCGCGAGCTACCGGTATCTAAGCGCTTGGAATACGCACTGGTTAAGGGTATCAACAGCCATATCATTGAAGACACTGAGGCCGCTCGACTAGAGGCGGCCAAGCCGATCGACGTTATCGAGGGCCCGTTGATGGATGGCATGAACGTGGTCGGAGACTTATTTGGCGACGGCAAGATGTTTTTACCGCAGGTGGTAAAAAGCGCCCGGGTAATGAAACAGTCGGTAGCCCACCTGACCCCTTTTATCGATGCTGCCAAAGACGGAACCGTTAGTACTAATGGCAAGATCGTAATGGCCACCGTTAAAGGTGATGTACACGATATCGGTAAAAACATTGTTGGCGTGGTGCTGCAGTGTAATAACTTCGAGATCATTGACCTTGGCGTAATGGTGCCCTGTGAAAAAATCATCGCCACAGCCCGCGAAGAAAACGCGGATATCATTGGCCTGAGTGGCTTAATAACGCCGTCGCTGGATGAAATGGTCTATGTCGCCAAAGAAATGCAGCGCCAGGGCTTGGATTTACCGCTGATGATTGGTGGCGCCACCACTTCCAAGGCCCACACCGCAGTTAAGATTGAACCGCAGTATCAAAACGGTGGTTCTATTTATGTCTCAGATGCCTCTCGCAGCGTCGCGGTCGCCAGTCAATTGATGAACACCCTGCAAAGAGCCACACTCTATCAGGACCGGCGAGAAGAGTACGAAAAAATCCGGGTGCGCAATGCCAATCGCAAACCCAAAAATGCACCACTGAGTTACCAGCGGGCAATCGACAACCGTCCCAAGCTCGACTGGGACAACTACACGCCGCCGATACCCACCTTTGCGGGAATCAAGGTGTTTGCCGACTACGACTTGAACACACTGATCGAAACCATCGACTGGACACCGTTTTTTATCACCTGGGACTTGGCCGGAAAATATCCCAACATTCTTAAAGACGAAAAAGTGGGGGCGGCGGCAAGGTCGTTATTCGACGATGCCCAGGCTATGTTGCACCGCCTAGTCAACGAAAAACTAATCAGAGCTAGCGCAGTTATCGGCTTCTGGCCCGCCGCCCGCAGCGATGCAGACGACGTCGAACTCTATGCCGACGAAAACCGCGAGCAAGTGCTCGCCACGTTGCACCACATACGTCAGCAGGTGGCCAAGCCCAACGGCAAACCCAATTTGAGCCTAGCCGACTTTGTAGCCAGTAAAGACAGCTCGCTGAAGGATTATGTCGGCGCCTTTGTGGTGACCGCAGGACACGGCGTACAGGCACTGGCAGAGCGCTATGAAGCTGAGGGCGATGACTACAACGCCATTATGGTCAAAGCACTGGCAGATCGACTGGCAGAATCCTTTGCCGAGCATATGCACCTGCGGGTGCGCAGAGAATTCTGGGCCTATGCCGGCGACGAAACGCTGAGCAATGCCGATCTTATCAAAGAAAACTACAGGGGTATTAGACCGGCGCCGGGTTACCCAGCCTGCCCCGATCACAGCGAAAAAGCCACGCTGTTCTCGCTATTGTCTGCGCAACAGCGTATCGGTGTATCGCTGACCGAGCATTTCGCCATGACCCCTACCGCGGCAGTTAGTGGTTTTTACTATTCACATCCTGAAGCCAGTTATTTTGCCACTGGCAAAATTGATCGCGATCAAGTGACAGATTTAGCACAACGCAAGTCGATGCCGCTGGCAGAAATGGAACGCTGGCTATCACCGGTATTGAACTACGACGCCTAAGCCAGCGGCAAGCCTATTGAAGTAACTGTTGAAGTAGCTATTGAAGGAACTGTTGAAGTCACTGTTAAAGTAACTACAGAACCCACTAGCGGCAGCAGTAACGAGGCTACCTCGACGTGAACCAAGGATCTCAGCCCAGCGAGCAGCAGACCAGCCTTTCGTGGACGGCGCGCCAGATCTGGCGCCCGAAACACTACCAGTGATAGTGAATGTGCCGGTAACTTACGGTGATATTCACGGTAAGAAAGACAAACAGCGGGACGTTACCCACGGCAACTTAAGGTATTTGTTATTGCACTACTAATCTTGGTGTCTTTTCCCTTTTACGGTTTTGCAGACAGCTCTAGCTTGCTATTCATTAGAATAATTCAATTAATAAAAAGCGAGAAAAACCGTTGGCAGTATTTTACTGGCAGCTAACCAATGACAAAAGGTAAATTGCAGGTTCTGAATTTAGCGGTGAACTAGTACAGCGGTGCTGATATTACTGCGGCTGAACGCCGCAGTGACTTGACCGGTAACCGGCACTCAAAAGCACCATGCAAGAATTCTTAGGAAGGCATACCACTTAACCAGTAGACCACTGTTAGAACGACAAGAGCGATGATCGCCGTGGCGGCGATGGCATCATTGGTACCATCGTTGTATTTGCTATC
>JBLHLU010000231.1:0-6663 GCA_047623385.1 Paraglaciecola psychrophila | reverse complement strand
TAGGAAGGGCGAGCGTTTTGCAAAAGCCGAGGCCAACATCAACCAGGCGCACAGCGGTAATATCCACAGGGCGATAATGATGAACAGACCGAGTTGATTAGCGAAGGCTTGGAAAATATTCAGATATGGCCAAATGGCCTGCCAGGGATCTTGCCCAATGGAAGCGGCGAATAGCAGAGCGGCGACAACATAAATCAACTGCACTAACCAAGATGTGGCAGTCATGATCAAGGGTACCGCCAGTAGCCCCACTAATAATTTGCTGCAAACCGTTTGGGTTTCCGATACCGGCATAGATTTCCAGAATAAAATACTGCGATCGCGGCGGTCACTGTGTAAGCTGCCAAGAAAATAGAAGATCACCACCCACCAAGCGACCATTGCGAACAGCGCATTAATGCCGTACAAACCGGCATTAATCGTTTTGCGATTATTTTCAAACTGCGGCTGCAGCACGCCTTGGGTCGCACTGATCACAGTGGCATCACCCTGGTCAAAGCGGATAGTGAAATTGCGCTCCGATACATTGTTAGACACCGTGTTATTGGTGCTGCTTGATTGGCTGTTACTTGATTGGCTGCTATTGATTTCAAAGTCGAAATTATCGATAAAGAGTAAGCCCACGACCATCAACAGGCTTAACAAAATAGTCAGTGCCGCCGGTAGCAGTATAAAAGAGTTTCGATGTTCCCAAAATTCTCGTCTAACCATAGTGCGAAGAATGGCCCTTGTTGAGAGCTTTGGTGGCAGTGTTGTTTTGAGTGATGCTAAGGCCTTGTCCATAATAGTTGTCCTCTATCGCTGTTGCATTTTGGCGACAAACAAGTCGGTGATACTAGGTGTTTTGGTGTCGCCAAAATCGGCTAGGCGTTGCTCCAAATCGGTATCACCGGGGCGTTTTTCAAAGATAAACGCTGCCCCTCCCATAACCTGTTGCTCGCTAATAGGTGCCAGCTCTCGGGCTTGCTCTAGCTGCTCCGGGCGCAGCTTTATCTCAAAAAATTGTTGCTCCAGCGCTTCCATTTCTGTATCCAATATCAGTTTTCCATCTTTGATAAATAGCAGGTCGGTGAGAATACCTTCGATCTCTTCAACTTGATGGGTGGTAATAATGATAGTTTTGTCGTCATCGAAATAATCGTTTAACAAGGTCGTGTAAAATTCTTTGCGGTACAGAATATCCAGTCCCAGGGTGGGCTCGTCCAATACCAGGAGCTTTGCGTCGATAGCCATGACCAAGGCTAAGTGCAGTTGAGTGATCATGCCCTTAGATAGTTGGGAGACTTTTTTGTGCTGGGGAATACTGGTCTTTTGCAGCAGCCGTTCGGCCTTATCGCGATTAAATCGTGGGTGAATACCTTCTAAATACGTTAGAGCCTGAGAGACCTTGAGCCACTGCGGTAGTATCGCGGTATCGGCGATAAAACAGACATCTTGCAATATTTCTTGACGTTGTTGCAGCGGGCTCATACCCAGCACACGAATGTCACCGCGGTAAGTGGATAGCCCCAATAAACATCTTAGAACGGTGGTTTTACCAGCGCCGTTGGGGCCTATTAGGCCGACAATACGGCCTTTTTTTACGGTTAGATCGATGCCGTCCAACACCTTGTTAGTGGCGAAGGATTTAGACAGGCCCTTGGCGACCACCAGTGCCTCGGGTGAACTGTGCGTGTCGTTAATCATTGGCTGTCACCCTCTGCGCTAGCGGACATGATGTCGAATATTTCCCGGTTACTAATGCCCAACTGTTTGACTCGTTTGATCAATAGCGGTAATTCTTGGTGTAGGAATTTGTCCCTTTCGTTAGCCAACAATTGATTTTGCGCACCTTCTATCACAAACATACCGATACCTCTTTTCTTCACTAGTAGACCTTCGTCTACCAATTGTTGATAGGCCTTCGAAACCGTTAAGTGGTTGATGCTGTAGTCGACCGCGATTTGCCGTACTGAAGGCACTGCGTCGCCTTCGGCAAAAACGCCGGCCAGTATAAGGTTGATGACCTTGTCACGTAGTTGGCGGTAAATCGGCGCATGGTCATTCCAATGCTCTTGCATAATAAACCCCGTCTCAGTGAGTCGATACCTGGCGTATATCGCCGGATCCATAAACATTTGATTCGACTACCGGGTCGCCACTGTAATGGACATCACCGCTACCCATGATGGTGACTTCTAATGTGCGGTGTGCACTGATAGCCACGTTGCCGGAACCGCTGATGTCGACGGTGACCTCTGATCCGCGAAGGTTGGGGGCCTCAAAGCCTCCAGATCCGGCAATACGGACCTCGATTTTATCGGCTTCGCCCGAATCCTTTACCGCGATCTTGCCGGAACCGGCTATGTCGACCTCGACCTGGTCGGCGTCCAACGCGTCGATTTCGATGTTGCCTGAACCGGCAATGTCTAGCTCTACTTCGTCGGCAATAGTGAGCCTATCGAGTTTGATATCGGCGGAACCCGAAGCGGACAGGGTAAACTCCTCCGCGGCAATCGCCCCAGTACTGGCATCGCCGGAACCTGTAAGCGAGATTTCAATATCGTCAGCGCTGATGTCTCCAAAAATAAGGTTGCCGGAGCCACTGTTTTCGATGTCAATATCGCCTACCTCTAGCCTCCCTACAGTGATATCGCCAGAGCCGTCGGCACTAAGCGCACGTAGGTCTTGTAACTGCACGTCGAAACGCGCATGTCGATTAAACCCGAACAGGCCCCAGTAATTACCCTCGGTTTTAAGAGTGACGGTATTCCCCGATACCTTAGCGATAACTTTTGCCATGACTTTGCGTGACGCGGTCACTTTGACATATTCTTGCTCACCTTGGGTTAGGTACAATTGGTGATTACCACGCAGCTTGATACGGTCAACGTTTTCCAAGTCAACGGTCTTAGTAACCAGTTCGGCACTGGCCACTTGGATAAATAGTGCCAGCGACAAGCCTATTGTTAGAGGAAGTAATTTGCGCTGCATTGTTGTTCTCCGTTATAGCCAATGGTGCTGTGTGTACTCGTGCTATGCACGCACCGGTACCGTGCGTGTAGTAGTAGCAAGGTATCTTAGTATTGCCTGTGTTTTGGTGTTATGCATTACTATAGCACCATTTCAGTTGCTGACAAGTCTTTATTACTGATCGTCGGCCAGACAGTTTCCAGAGTAGGGCATAACAAGTAGCTCAGGGGCGACTGAGTAGATTTTGAGGTTTGGTGTTTTACCGTTATCGTTGCTCGGTCCGTGGCTTACCAGAACACTAGCGCAGGCCAATGGATGGACAGATTATTGTCAGCCGCCGCCGCTAGCTTGGCATCACGGTGACCGTTGTGGTGACAGTTGTGGTGACAGGATTGCGGTTTTTCGCAGCGAGATAGTGTCACTAGGTTAAAGCCAGCTCGGGGGCGGGTGACAATAGGGTATCTGAGCTTTATCACAGTTTGGGTTAGTGACGCGCCAATTTGTATTCACCTTGAAAAGTGGGGCGAGCTATTTGCCGACGTCGCAATTGCCTTTACAATGATGACCATTGACCCGCAGGAATATTCACGGTCGCTGCCGGCGACCTATCGGAGAGCACAATGAGCAACTTAAAAGCGATTAAATCTAAAGCCGCCGTCGCCTGGGGGCCGGGACAGCCTCTTGTTATCGAGGAGGTGGATGTGATGCCGCCACAGGCCGGGGAGGTATTAATACGTATTATCGCTTCAGGCGTCTGTCACACCGATGCGTTTACGCTCTCAGGTGAAGACCCTGAAGGCATTTTCCCCTGTATTCTCGGTCACGAGGGCGGCGGTATTGTCGAGCAAATTGGTGAGGGTGTTAGTAGTGTAGCGCCGGGTGATCATGTGATCCCGCTGTATACCCCGGAGTGTGGCGAGTGTAAATTTTGTCTGTCGGGCAAAACCAACCTGTGCCAAAAAATTCGTGAAACCCAGGGCCGTGGGCTAATGCCAGACGGCACCAGCCGTTTTTCCATAAACGGAGAAACGATTTATCACTATATGGGTTGCTCTACCTTTTCTGAATACACGGTGATGCCGGAGATCTCGCTGGCCAAGGTGAACAAAGCGGCACCGCTAGAGGAAGTTTGTTTATTGGGCTGTGGCGTGACTACGGGCATGGGGGCTGTGATGAATACCGCCAAGGTACAGGTCGGCGATACAGTCGCGATTTTTGGTATTGGTGGTATCGGCTTGTCGGCAATTATCGGCGCTAAAATGGCTGGGGCCAGCCGCATTATCGCGATCGATATCAACACCAGTAAATTTGATTTGGCGATCAAATTGGGTGCCACCGACTACATTAACCCCACCGAACATGATCGGCCTATTCAAGAAGTAATCGTAGAACTCACCGACGGTGGAGTCGACTACTCCTTCGAATGTATTGGCAATGTTGATGTGATGCGCTCTGCTTTGGAATGCTGTCACAAGGGCTGGGGAGAATCCATTATCATTGGTGTAGCCGGTGCCGGCCAGGAAATTAGTACTCGGCCTTTTCAGTTGGTAACCGGGCGAGTTTGGCGGGGCACCGCCTTTGGTGGTGTTAAGGGCCGCAGTGAACTACCTGCTATTGTCGAGCGCTATATGGCTGGAGAGTTTAATCTCAACGATTTTATTACTCACACCATGGGTCTGGAAGATGTCAACAAGGCCTTCGATTTAATGCATAGCGGCGACAGTATCCGTTCGGTTATTCATTTCGATCGCTAGCGAACTCTGATAAATATTAATCTCAATAGGTGATAAATTGTATGTTATTGATTGAAACAGCGAAGGGTGTACGCACCATAAGCCTTAATCGTCCGGAGGCACTTAACGCTTTTAATCGCGGTATGTGGGCTGCACTGTGTGCCGCAATAAGCACTGCGGCTACTGACAATGACGCTAAGGTTATTGTGATTACCGGTGTCGGCCGCGCTTTTTCGGCGGGGGCTGATTTGCGAGAGAAAAATCAGCGCAAAGAAGAAACCGATCAGCCCGCTGTCGGCGTGGAGCAATTGGTGACGCTGATGATCGACTTTCCCAAACCGGTTATTGTCGCCGTCAACGGTCTAGGCGTGGGTATTGGTGCTACTATTTGCGGGCTGGCAGACATGACGTATATGGCGCAGAGCGCTAGGCTGCGCTGCCCATTTTCGTCACTGGGTATTACCGCCGAAGGTGCCAGCAGTTATACCTTCACGCGCTTAATGGGGCAGCAGGCCGCCAGTTGGTTTTTACTCAGTGCACAGTGGATGTCAGCGCAGCAGTGCAAAGAGTCGAAGTTGGCCTTGGATGTATTTCCCGACGAAGAGTTGATGCAAGAGGTTATGAAGCGGGCAGAATTGTTAGCGGCTATGCCAATGGTGTCGCTGCTAGAAACCAAGTCGCTGTTAATGGCACCACATAAAAAGGCCCTGCACCAGGCCAACAAACGTGAGAGCGACGGGCTTGCTAAGTTGACCGGTGGCCCCTCCAATATTGAGGCGATCACCGCCTTCGGTGAAAAACGGCAGCCTGACTTCAGCGCTATTGAAGCAGGTTAACTGGGCCAGCGGGCAGTGGCTAAATACATTTTGCTAGTGCCTGCAGATACATTTTGATAATGCCCGCAGATACACTTTAATAGTGTCTGTACAGCTCGATTATGGGCTACCGCTAAGGCGGTATATTTAGCACTGATCTAGTTTGTTAGTCAGGTTGCAGCGTGTTTATTGTGTTGAGGTTAAACAGAACTAGCCATTGGTAGGCTAAAAAAAGAGAGTAAATAATGCGTACAACGACGATAAAAGTAGCGACGGCGGATATGCAGCCTCAATTGCTTGCCATAACTCATTTGGCTTTTGCCGCCGACCCCTTTTTTCGCTGGATTATGCCCAGCCCGCAGTCCTATATTGAAAGCTACGCCAAGATAACTCATGCCATGGCGGGCAAGGCTTTTGATTGTGGCAGCGCTTATTATACCGATGATTACTCCTGTGCTGCACTGTGGTTACCGCCGGGTGTTGAGGCGGATGAAGCCTTGCTAGCTGCCACGCTAATGGATGTGGTGCCTGAGAGTATTGCAGAGAATATGATTAGGCTTGGCGATGAAGTGGAAAAATATCACCCCGATCATTGTTGGTATTTGGCGGTCATTGGGGTGGACGTTGCCAAACAGGGTCAAGGGCTGGGAGCCGCTATGTTGAAACACGCTCTCAGACGCTGTGACGAAGACGGGGTAGTGGCCTATTTGGAGTCCTCAAATCCGGCTAATGTGTCGCTTTACCAGCGCCACGGTTTTGAAGTAATGGGTGAAATTCTAGTGGGTAACCCTGAGCCCCTGACCCCGATGATTCGCCAGCCTCGGACCGAGCGTTAGCACCGATGAGCCGCATGCTATGGTTAGCAGTAGTGACTGTGGTGCCTAGAGTTCGCTGGTGGTGAGCTTTTACTTGCCGCCATGCTTAGTTGATTCACTCGTTGCCACGAGCTAACAATGCTGCTAATAACACCGCTAACAATACCTCTAACAATGCCAGGTAAAACCATCACCCAGTTATCACACAATCATCACGCAATCATCACGCAACAATCACGCTCTCTAGTGCAATCACTCGGGTTTGACCGAAACCGGGAGCTAAAGTCTCGCCGGGCTAAACTACAGGTGAAATAATGTACGATTGTGTTGGTCATGGCTACTCAATCT
>JBLHLU010000230.1:0-6673 GCA_047623385.1 Paraglaciecola psychrophila | reverse complement strand
CGACTTAGGTGCTAATTCGATAGCTAAAGCCCTTGTTAAGCCTGCTAAACCGGCCTTGGATGACGCGTAGGCCGAATCGCCGGGAAAACCTCTAAAGCCAACCACAGCGCCAATATTGACGATTGCTCCGCCCTTATCAAAATGTGCTGTAGCACTCGCAATCACGTTGAGTGCCCCAGTTAGGTTGGTGTCTAGCACCGTTTGCCAATCCTCCAGCGCAATTTTAGCAACCTTGCCACCGCGGTGCGCACCGGCATTGTTGACCACCACATCCAGCCGGCCCCACCGTGCAACCACTTGCGCCATCGCTGCCTGCACCGAATCTCGATCGGCAACATCAGCACGCAGGCCAATACAGTGTTCACCCAGTGACTTCGCTACCTCTGAAACACCTTCGCCGCGGGCCAGTATTGCCACGCAATCCCCGGCAGCGACTACCCGCCGGGCCAGTGCCAAGCCTATGCCGCGAGACCCACCGGTAATTAACCAAATCATTTGTGCAGACATGGGTAGACTTTCTCCTAAAATTTATTCAAAATATGCTTGTTCGTGTTCAGTAAGTTTAAACGAGCACTAAATCAAGTCAAGCAGATTAGGAGAGAATTCGGTGAGTTGGAGCTTTGAAACAGATAGTGATTTCCAAGAGCAGTTAAACTGGGTAGAAGAATTTACTCGCACCGAGATCGAACCACTGGATCTTGTTTTTCGTGGACCAGGCGATCCCTGGGACCCCGACTCTCCCGCTGCAGCGGCCATGGCGCCGCTGCGTAAAATCGTCAAAGAGCGGCGTCTTTGGGCCTGCCATATAGGTCCAGAGCTTGGCGGCGAAGGATTTGGACAGGTCAAACTGGGTCTATTAAACGAAATACTGGGCCGTAGCCGTTTTGGCCCCAGCGTGTTTGGCTGCCAAGCACCGGATTCGGGTAACGCCGAAATACTAGCCCATTTTGGTACCGATCATCAGAAACAAAAATATCTGCAACCGCTACTCGACGGCAAAATTGCCTCTTGTTACTCGATGACCGAGCCTCAAGCGGGCTCTGACCCGGCAGAATTCACCTGTACTGCGGTACGCGAGGGCAATGAATGGGTTATTAATGGCGAAAAATGGTTTGCCTCCCATGCGCGCTTCTCGGCTTTTTTGCTGGTTATGGTGGTCACTAATCCCGACGAACCGATTCACAAGGGTGCCTCCATCGTGCTGGTGGAACAAGGCACTGAAGGCATGGACATTTTACGTAATTCAGCGGTGGGCCCGTATGTAGAGCAGGGCGATGGCGTACACGGCTATATTCGCTTTACCAATTGCCGAGTGCCACTGGACAATCTACTGGGCGAAGAAGGTCAGGGCTTTATCGTCGCGCAAACAAGACTCGGTGGTGGCCGCGTACACCATGCCATGCGCACAGTGGGGGTATTAAACAAAGCCATGGATATGATGTGCGAGCGAGTATTAAGCCGCACTACCAAGGGCGAACTACTGGCCACCAAGCAATTGACTCAGGACAAAATCTCCGACAATTATACGCAAATTCTACAGTATCGCCTGCACGTACTTTACACAGCTTGGCTGATCGACAAACATAAAGAGTACAACCGCGAAGTGCGCAAAGAAATCGCCGCGATCAAGGCCGCCACACCCAAGATACTGCAGGATGTGATATACAAAGCCATGCAGTTACACGGTAGTATCGGCGCCTCAGACGAGACTTCGCTGATGACCATGTGGGCTAACATACCCGAACTGGGTATGGTTGATGGACCCACCGAGGTGCACAAGGTCACTGTAGCGAAAACCGTATTACGTGAATACAAGCCCGCAGAGGGGCTGTTTCCCTCTTATCACATCACTACTAACCGTGAACTTGCGATGGCTAAATACGGACATTATTTGAATACCGACGACTGAAAATAGAAAACAATAAATTCAGCGAGCTACCTAAGATAGGGAGAACAGCAATGGCTTCTCAGCAAAAAGTAGATTACGACTCAATTGTTATTGGTGCCGGCTTTGCCGGCTTAAGTTTGATTCACCACCTACGCGAAGCGGGTCAGTCGGTGAAGGTTTTTGACCGGGCCGCCGACATCGGTGGTACCTGGACGTGGAACCGTTATCCGGGGGCAATGACAGACAGTGAAAGTTACTACTACTGCCTGACGTTCTCCAAAGAGCTGCTGCAAGAATGGTCCTGGACTCAGCGTTTTCCCGATTGGGAAGAAACCCATAGCTATATGCACTTTGTCGCAGACAAGTGCGATATGTGGCCCCATATCCAGTTGAACACTGAGGTGGTCAGCGCCGATTATCAACAAGACGCCGGCCACTGGCGGGTAACTACCGGCGATGGCAAGACCCATACCTGTAAGTACTTTATCAGCGGCATGGGCATGATTTCGGAGCCGGTGATTCCCAATACTAAGGGCATGGACAGCTTCAAAGGGCCTCTATTCCACTCATCACGATGGCCGCAGGAAGGACTAGACTTCGCCGGCAAGCGGGTGGCTATTATCGGCGCCGGCGCCACTACCGTGCAGATGCTGCCGGTTATGTCACAAACTGCCGCCAGCGTCACCGTATTCCATCGCACCCCGAACTTTATCTTACCGGCAATGCAAAAGCGGATGACGCCAGAGTGGGAAAAAGAAATAAAGGATGGTTACGACGAGATCGTCGAAAACTGCCGCAATCATGCCTTTGGTATGGATTTCAACACAGCGGGACGCAATCTGTCCGATACCCCCGCTGATGAAATACAGCAGATTTTTGAGGAAAACTGGAACGGCAGCTTTCGCTGGGTGTTCGAGACATTCGATGACCTGCTCTCCAATCCCGAGGCCAACAAGATGGCCCGTCAGTTTGTCATCGACAGGATGAGAGAACGCATTGCCGACCCCAAGGTTGCCGATATTTTGGTACCGGCAATAGACGACTACGCGCTATTTGCCAAGCGTCCACCGTTGGATCACAGTTACCTGGAAGCCTATGCTCGCGACAATGTGCATTTGGTCGACATTAAGAATCGTGAGCCGATCGTCGAAATTACCGAGACCGGTATACGCACTACAGAGAACGAGTTCGAGTTCGATATCATTGTGCTCTGCACTGGATTTCGTGCCTACACCGGCGCTCTGGAAGCCTTCCCCATTCGCGGGGCAAGCGGCCAGTCTTTAGGCGAGAAGTGGCAGGACAACTCCAATTGCATCATGGGTGTGTGCGCCGCAGATTTTCCCAACCTGTTTATGGTAACCGGGCCGCAGGCACCCTTTGCTAATCTGCCGACCTCCATCGAGCAAAATGCTATGTGGATCGCCGACTGCATCAAGAAGATGGAGAGCGAGGATGCCGAGGACGAGTGGTCGGCCCATGTATCTGACGTTCACCAGCAAACCTTGCTGAATGACGGCGACAAGGTGAATTCATGGATGATGGGCGCCAACATTGAAGGCCATACGCCCAGAGTACTGATTTACTTCGGTGGTGCTAATGTCTATTACGACAAGCTGCGTGAATCTGTTGATGCCGGTTTCCCGGAATTGGAGTTTGAACGCAACGCCAGTTAGTTTGCCCGGCATTTAGCCCCAGCTTATCTGGGCTAAACCGCCATACCAGTCAGTACATAACCATTGAGTATGCGGGTCCTAACAAGGGCTCGGTTACTCCTATCACCCCAACTGTTAGCATCGATCTATATCTGGCGCGCCTTGGTGCCAAGTGATAGAACATTGCAGCCAGCACCACTAACTCTTGCACACCCCGATTTTCAACCCTAGCCTTCAGCCCTTGGTTGAACCTAGCATTAAACCTTTCTTTAAACCTTTGACTTGAACGCTGCTTTAAACCTGGCCTTACAGCTTTGTCTTAAACCTTTGTGCTCAAACTTTGTCATCAGCTTTTTTAACCCGTATTTTATTGCTGCCGATGGTTTTGTCATTTAACGTGTTAATTGCGGCTTTAGCTTCGCCGGGCTTCGGCATTTCAATAAAACCAAAGCCCTTAGACGCGCCGCTATCCTTATCGATGACTAAATCGCAAGATTGAACTGCACCGAATGTTTGAAACAACGCTTTCAGTTCGTTTTCTGTGGTTGATCGATCTAAGTTACGTACTAATATTTTCATAGTGTTTCCGATTGAGCACATTGAGTATGAATAGGATTGTTTCATTGGTGCAGTACTAAACGAAGCCTGTGCCTTTTATCACCCATTAGCAACCCGTTAAACCCGCGAAATCCTTATCAAAGTACTCACTCTTATGGATTCAGTGGTGTACTCGCAACTGTCACCCTTTTACATCCGCGAAGAAACACTTTTGGCGAGGACTGCGACAACTAATACACGGCTGTTTTTTCAAATACACTTAAGCAACAGCTAACCACACCACTGCAGGTAAACTACATCGCCTTGAGTGAGATTTGAACAGGAAAAACACCCTAGCTGAGCCGGCTATAAGACGCATCAACGCAAATCAGGCAATATAGTAAAGCATAGAAAACGCTGCCTCAATAACGAAGGTTTCGCCGGTGTAAAGTCAGTGGCTTGTTTCTAGATAGAAAAGGTGAATATCGTTAGAGCTCTCGGTATCAGGGGGTTGCAGCCATAACTGCCCGACTGCAGTGGTTCATTATTGACAACAATACTGTAGCGATTAACCGGCACGGTCGTGCTTGTTATGTGGTGTGGTGTGAGGTGTCTAAATGAGGTGTCTAAATGAGGATATTGACCAGCTTTTCATGTTGCTCTTGCCGGTACCGCGGGGGCTATTTTACCGCGAGCATTACCCGATTCATGTTTCACATTACGTCCCTGTAAAACTAAAGCGAGTCGGCTTTTAACCCACAAATATTGTTGTGAGGACACAGAAGGCCTTCGGTGTTTTCATTGACTACCAAAGAGGTAGCGGCGTGTCTTCAGCTGACCCACTTTTCTGGGACGCTAGCAGGGGCGTCTTCAACAACATCCAGCCCCTTTGCCGATTGCAGTAACTCTATAACTCGAATAGCCTCATCACCTTTTAATCGATAAAAAATGGCTTGTGCATCCCTTCGAGTAGTAACAAGACCGCTCTCACGCAATATCCCCAGATGCTGGGACAGCGAAGACTGACTTAACGGAACAACATAGTTTATCTGACCAACCGACATTTCACCACCTGCTAAGGCACAAAGAACAAGCAATCGATGCTCATTAGCCATGGCTTTTAGCAGGCGTGTCGTGCCTCCCGCATGGCTGTGTAATTCATTCATTTCCTGCAATGCTATCGACATATCATCACCTCAAAATAATAAAAATTAGAACGTAAATTAAAATGCATTAAGCCACTGTAATTTATAAGATTATGTCATCCTTCATTATATATAAATTATGCTTCTTAATACAAGTACACTCTTATATACGTTAAGTATTTACAGTTGGATCAATATTCCAACAATTGAGTTAGTAAATAGGCATTTATTACTCTTTTTTTCTTTTCCACGCATCTCTTATAGGTTCTTCCAGTGCTTCAGTGGGTCATTGCAAGAGACAGGCTAACTTTTTAACAAATGTAGGTAGGCATTTCACAGTGAGTAAAGAGCGCAGGATAACGGACAGTCCCGGCACCGATGGCAACAGTGACTTAGCAGGTGATCAATTAGCGACTGACAGTGGGTTATTGCAACTATGCTCAGTGACTGTTAATTCTGATCGAGAGTATTAATGTTTTGACCTTTTTCTACCATAAAAAAGCAGCGCTAACCGCCTGGGTATTCATTTTCTGGCAGACCTGACATTGCTGCTGAATGTTAGCGTTTAATCCACTACAGAATATTGCCAACCATTAAACTCAACCTTATACCGGACAGGTGTTTTAACAGTTTTCGCTTTGTCTTAGGCCAAACCGACTTATGCGGTATAACCTTTTACGCATTGGCGGGGCTGAATTTTCTTTACCCTATCTGGCTAGGACACTACGCCCCTTTATTGCCATCAGTGTATCGAGCTATAGCGTTTGCACCATTGCACAGAATCTAAAACAGTGTCAGAAACGGCATCCTCCACGGCTAGCGAACATAAAGCACTTGGCAATGGGTCTGGAGCAACCTCCTCTTTATCCACCACATTAATGTGATTCGATGATGCGCTGCTGGCCGGTTATTTATCCAGCTAACCGGCCTGCTGGGCGCTGCGCAATCAAAACCCTAGGCTTATTGCAGTGCTTCAATAACTCGAGCAGTCTGATTGCCACTCAACCGATAAAAAATTGTTTTTGCCTCTCTTCGAGTATCTACCAAACCGGCTCTGCGCAAATTACCCAGATGCTGCGACAGCGAAGATTGGCTTAATGGAACAACGTTATTTATCTGACCAACAGACATTTCTCCATCACTTAAGGTGCACAGAACAAGCAGTCGATGTTCATTCGCCATTGCCTTGAGCAAGCGGGTGGCGTCCGCTGTTTGGCTGTGTGGCACATTCATTTTTTCCTCTACAGCAAGCATACTTACCTCTCAACTAGTTTGACGGCACAATGACCAAAGAAATTATTAATGCCAATAACATTAAAATACTATGACATGTCTATCTGTTAACCAGTAGACCAGCATATGTACGCGCCAATTTCCCTATTGGATCAACCTAGCAGCCTTTTCCATGGGTGTTACTTAGATTTTGTCATTTGAGCCCCGGCAGGTGCTTT
>JBLHLU010000229.1:0-6703 GCA_047623385.1 Paraglaciecola psychrophila | reverse complement strand
CTGCTCTTCCGTCAACTACCTGTCGCCATCAAGCTGTTGTACAAAATGGCTGTTCAATAGCGCGGTCTAAAAATGCTATTAACTGATAAGTTTCAACTGTGGTCTGAAACATAGCGTTGGGTGGGGCAAGGGTAGCGCTTATCTAACATTGGGGTGCCAGAAAAGTCGTTTCTTCGAATAAAATCAGTTTTTATACACTATCCTGCCGCCCTTGTCTGAAGGCATCAACCACAGCGACCAGCCAGTCGAGCAATAGTATAAAAGATAGTGCATTGACGTTATAACGTTCCTCGCTCGCTATCTTTTCGGCAATCATCGTTTGAATGTGCAGTAGATCCATAGGGATTTCTCCACTTTCTAGTCCCGCCTGCATCTGCAGTGCTATATCCATAACAATAGAAAATAATAAATAGAGGCAAACAGCTGCTATAGACGAAAAAATGAAGCCCAATAGCGGCTTTCTAGTATAGAAATGCCCTAGGCCCGGAAATACCAACGCTGAAAGCAATGCAGCTTTTATTGATCTAGTCATGGAGTATGCCGATTATTTACCCGTGAATGACAAAGGTGTCTGCCAGCACCACTAAGGTGTGCTGGATTAGAATAGTTATTACCTGTGCAGCTATGTCGTTATGTAGCTATGTAGCGGTTCAGCTATTCAGTTATGTAATTGGCTAAGATTACCACAGCCTTTCGAGCTGCAGATTGTACTGTCCTCGGCCCTAGAATACACGGTGAAGTTCGAGTTATCTTCACGTTGCAACTATCGAGGTTGTGACACTAATAAGCACTAATCTGTACCACTGCGAGTGGCTGGTTAGTTCTACCGTAGTACCGGGGAGGGGTCTTGCCGAGCCGGTAGTAGACATTACAGCGGTACGCCGTATAGACAGTAGCCAAATATTAGCGGCGCCGTATATATTGCGGGCGAGAGTCAATATAGGGTATTGTAACCGGACAATAATAAAGCCTCGACAACCGTCAATGTACTTAACACAGAGGTACAAAAAATGGAACATACACTTCAGGTCAGTATTCTAAAAGAGCTTATGCAGCAACTGGACGAGGGTAAGAACGTAGATGCCGGCGTTCAATACAAAATGCCGACAGCGTCTTATGTGTGCCCCGATACGGCTAATAGAGAGCGCGAGATTCTTTTTCAGCAGCACCCTCAACTTATTGGCCTGTCGGGAGATTTACCGGAGCCGGGAAACTATATAACACTAGCAGACTTTGGCACGCCGATTTTGGCTACCCGTGATAAAAATGGCCTATTCCATGCTTTTTTGAATGCCTGTCGCCACCGTGCGGTGCGAGTGGCCTCGGAGCCTCGAGGCAAAAAGAATATTTTTACCTGTCCGTTCCATTCCTGGAGCTACTCCGTACAGGGTGAATTAGTCTCTATTCCCAACGAAGACCATTTTGGCAGCGTCGATAAATCCTGCCACGGTTTGATAGAGCTGCCTGCGGTTGAGTGTGACGGTTTGTTGTGGGTGCACCCACAGCCTGATGGTCTGCTCGATGTAGAGTCCTTATTGGGGCCGCTTGCCAAGGAGCTTTCCTCTTACTCTCTGGCAGACCTGTGCTACGCCGGTGGCACTACCATCGAGATGAACCTCAATTGGAAACTGGCCAACGACACCTTTGGTGAAACCTATCATTTTCAAAAGTTGCACAAAAATACCCTGGGGAAAATATTTTACGGCAACAACCTTCATTTCAAAGAATTTGGTCGCCATCACCGTTTTGTTACCGCCTCCAAAGGGATCGACCGACTGCGGGCGATACCTGAGGCTGATTGGGATATCACCAAGGGTAGCTTTGTACTGTATTATCTTTTTCCCAATATTCAGTTAATAGTCAATAATGATAGCTGCACCCTAATACGCATTTATCCCGACGCTAATAATTCAGGTCGCTCGCTCACCCAAATAAGCTTTTTCTTTTCGCAGCAGGCCATAGATACAGCCGCCGCCGCGCAACATGATGACAGTATAAAAAAAGTCACCGCAGGTAATGTGTACGATCGTGACTCGCGCGTTGAAGGTGTACAAACACTAGCCGCATCGCTAGAAATCTTTAGCAGTACTATTGAGCACGAAGACTACAAGATGGGAGAACTACAACAAAAATCGGCGGAAAATGGTTTATTAAAAGAAGTGATGTTCGGGCGCAACGAACCGGCGCTACACCATTTTCACAATTCCTTTCGTGCGGCCTTGGGGCAGGAGGCGCTGCAAGCTATTGAGTAATTGCGGTGGTAAAACTTACTACGCCGGTACTACGCCGGTACTACGCCGGTACTATCCCAGTATTACCCCAGTATTACCCCAGTACTACTCCAGTACTACTCCAGTACTACTCCAGTACTACTCCAGTACTACAGACGTGGCGCATCAGCTGTAGTGATTATTACGGTTATAGCAGTTGTGCTAGCCTATTGCGCGCCCTGCGCTGTTGCGCGGTTTAATTCTTGGCTGTCAGGCTAACCGCTTGCACAGGTTTGGACAAGCGCTTCCAATTGCTCAGCTGAAGCCACTTCGTGGTCTGGCCTACTGTTGGAATACCGATCTGCGTGTTATGGTTTAGCGCACTAAGGTCAATCGAAGTTAAGCGCCGAGTGCCTTGCTGATTCGGGGCTAGGCTATAGCATTAATAGAATAGAAGGTTAGCGTAATGGATAGAGTAGATCGAGTTCAAATTGCAGTGAGTTCGGTAGCCGAGGCTACAGCGTCTTTCGAAAAGTTATTTGATGCAGAGCTGGTACGACGCGAAAAAAGTCGCTATCTGGGGGCAAACAAAACCATACTGGCCTTTGGCGAGAGTGAAATTGAGTTGTGTGAACCCGATGGTAGCGGGCTGACCGCTGATTTTCTCGCTGCTCGGGGCGGTGGTCTTATGACAGCGGGGCTGTGTTGCAATGAGCCGCAGCGCCTCAAGGCTCATATTGAAGGGCTGGGCTTTGAGTGTATTCAAGACGGCGATCAATTCTATCTGCCGGGGCACGAACACTACGGCATGGCCTTTGTGATTTCCAAGAGTTACCCGCGCCGCAGGGTCGGATTGGCGAGTTTTTTATACGAGGTAACCAATACCTTGCTCACTGATTGGCGTTTCGCAGCAGCCCACTTTGCCGGACTATTTCAGTTGGAAGCGCGAAATTTCAACAAAATAGGCAGCGCCGCTTTTGGTTATGAGGGTACCTTAACAATGTTCAATAGCCCCGACCGCTTGGATCGCATCGAACTGTCACAGGTCGTCGCTGAGGATGTACCGATGGCACGCTGGGTTAAGAAACACGGTGATTCCATGTATATGTGTTATTGCGAGACCCATGATATGGAGGCCCTGACCGAGCGCTTTCGCAGCGCCGGTGTGCGCTGGACGCCGCGCTCAGGGGACCCGCTGGATGAGCCAGATGGACTGTGGACCGACCCTCGGGATATGCACGGTTTGCTGATGGGTGTGTCCCGAGATACCGCGGGTTGGGATTGGTCCGGACACCCTGAGGCGGTCGACCCTGCGCCTCGAGACAGTGGTGCACATTAAGGTGCCGGTGCTATAACTTGTGCTGTTCGTCTGCACGCTGCCAAGGCAAGGTCTGTGTGTAGTCACCATGCCAGTGCGACACCGACTGATATATTGATCGCGCAGCCGGCATGGTGTTTGAAGAAAGCTAAGGCGCGCCTCTGTTAGCTCTCTTCGACAATAAAGGCGGTGCAATCGGCACTGCTCTGACGCAACAGCTTAACCGGCGCGTATTCTTTTGAATCGATAAAGGCTTGTGCACTGACAGTATCAGGAAAATCGATAATAACGATCCTGGTTGGTGTCCACAGGGTGCTTTCAATAACCGTTATTGCGCCCCCTCTTACTCGATAGCTGCCGCCGTATTGTTCGGCTATCGGCTTTGCGAGTTTTTTATAATGTTCATAAACCTCGACGTTTTCAATTTTTGTATCCAAAATGAGATAGACGCTCATAGCAAATCCTTTGGTGGTGGTAGATTGTAGGGTATAACCATCAGCCCAATGTACTGCTAGGGCATTGCCGGCTAACATTTATTGTTTGAGGCGCGCTGTACTACCAGCGCAGCTGGTACCTTTGAACCGCTGACGCTAGTACCGGTACAACCGCCGATACAACCGCCGATACAATCGCTGATATAATCGGTGATGCCATTGGCACAAACTTTACCGGTTTTGGTGGCTAGGTGCGCTCACGTTGACAGTTCCAGCATAATTCAAATGCTGCGTCATTCTCTTCGTCGCAGCTAGTACACAACCACTGTGCTGCGTTCTCGCTACTTAATGAGCTTTCTATTATTTTGCAGGCGTTCGGATAATCATCGTCATTTTTTACCCAAATTTCTAGCCATGCATCAAATGCTGACACCTCGCCAATGACGCTTGATGCATGTTCATTTTTAAGTATGACGCCGATGCCGTGAGCCTCGAGAATATTCTTGGCATTGCCGACAATAAAACTGCTCTCATTGGTATAGACCATTTTCATAATAGATAACTCCAAACGCGGTAACTACGGTTCAATAAAGCGCTATGCCCGGTAAATTAGCCATTCAAAACCTGAAATTCAATGCATCATGCTACTCTAACAATGCCCCGGGCAGTGCTCTAACGACTTCAATATAATCCAATGCGTTGCAGAAAATATCACTGAATATATACTTAGTTTTTTCGATAGATTTTGGCATATAGGTAAAAGCGAATTTAAATGTTTTAGGCTAGATAGATCCATTTTTTCATTACGGTACGCATTTCTTGATAGTGAACAGACATAATGTATGACGAAAAATGTAATTAGCCAAACTGATTGGAAATCTGCTGTTGTACCCTAAAAAGATAGTCGATTTGACCGTTTTATATCGGTCATTGGTCATTGGTCTTTGGCTATTGGTCAAGGGGTTGGCGAATAACTGATCATAGCGCAAGGCTAACGTACTCTGTAATGAAAAACACAGCATACCATGAGCAAACCCCGTAATTCTCCGGCTATTCAACAGCACCATGGCGAAGGTGAATAACATTCTGCCGTCACAGCTAAGTCCTAGGCCGAAAGCTTGGAATTACAAAAAATCACTATGATAGCGACTGCCCCGATATCGTCGAATAAAGCCATCGAGACCGACATATAGCGACATCGAAACCCTAGCGATAGACCCTAACAAAGTTAGTACACCTAGGGCAGAACTGATAGCGGTTATCGCGAGGATTATCCAGCGCTTAGCGGCTACAGCGTCGTCGCCATTAACCTAGAGGTCGTTTAAGGCGAGTGCTACCATGGCGCCAAGAGCAGCAAAGCCCGGCATTATTGCGTTTCTTGGCAGACCGTTCGTCCTCCACTTGGCGTGCCACTACCGAGGGTTTGTATAGTATGGGGCGTGTTTTCGGGATTCTGTCAATGATCACCGGTAAAAGCTGCATGCGACAAGTTACTAACTGCTGGCTATTGTGGCGCGCTGCGCGGGTGCTTGAATAGCGACATTTTTTTCGCTGCTAACACCGCTGCCATTAAGTCTAACAACCGTTCCAAGAAAAACTTATACTAAGCGAAATACAGTTATTGCGGGGAGCGTTATCCCCCTTAGGTCATACCAGATAAAGTAAGTGAGGGTCTCATTGAGTAATAAAGCAAAAAATATTGGGCTTTTTAGTGCTATTGCGCTAATCATATTGTGCCTGTCTCAGGTCATTGGCTATTGGGTAAACACTACTATCGCCTTGCATAGTACTGTCGAAATTAACCAGTTTGTGCACTTCACCCATATTCGCAACCACGGTGGTATCTTTGGTATGCTACAGGGCATGGGTTGGCTGCTTGGTTTTGTTAGTATCGTATTGTTAGTGGCAGTCACCGTCTACCTGTGTATAACCCCCGGCGTCAAGCGCTTTGAGTTTCTGTGTTTTGGTTTTATTGTCGGCGGTGGTGCTAGTAATACCATGGACCGGTTTATCTATGGCAGTGTGATCGATTTTATTGACATACAACATATTCCCTACTGGAACTACATTTTTAACACCGCCGATGTAATGGTGCATGTTGGCATTTGGCCGATGTTGATTTATAGTTTTGTGTCGATCTCTAATGAAAAACAACAACCGTTAACCTAGGGTCTTGCTGTATGAGCAAGGTATCCACAATAGTAATTTTCAACAGTTTCTTTTAAGTGAATGTGGCAATGGTAGTTGCCATTACCAGCTGTAAAACCGTAGGAAGAACCGTTGATACATGCTGCAGAATCCGGCTAAATCCTACCGTTATATACGCAAAAATATTGTTGGCATAGGTGAGAATGATAAAATATAGGGTGCCAAACAAGGAAGTTTTGATAGTTACTGCCACCAAAAATACCACGGTTTTTTTTTAATACCGTCACCGGTTCAGTTATTACGACACCTTTTTAGTTAGCCCCGAGTCAGGTATTATTATCTATAGTGTATTCAAAGAATTGAATTAATGCACTACGCTTAAAGCAGGCTGCTATGTTCGGTCGATATTGAAATCATACTTATAGATGGCTTGGCATCGAACGATGATAGTAAAAAATTTCTGCCCGAATCTAAATAATATATTCCTGATTAAAATAATTGGACGGCTTCGTTTATTTCTCAATCTATGCGCGGTGAGAATAAATTATTCGCCGTGGCTACTTTTGAAATCCCGCTAGATCTTATCAGTACCG
>JBLHLU010000228.1:0-6723 GCA_047623385.1 Paraglaciecola psychrophila | reverse complement strand
CATTATAATAGTTGCCACCGGACCCGCTGCGATGTCTTGTGCATCGATGATTAAACATTCACTTTGATCCGTTTTTTCATCATGCACAAAACTCACCAAATAACCATCGTCTTCAGTTTGAGCGCCAATGCGTGGTGCAAATACGGCTTCACCGCCATAACGATCAGCACCGTAGTTGTAGGTACTTTCACTCGCCAATTCGCTATCATATTTCATCACCCCGTCGAAGGTGAAGGCCCGTTTCGAATTGAAGAGCCCTGCATAGACGTAACGAGTTTTGTAACAGGCATAGCTATCATTGATCCGAGTAAAGTCACAATGTAGCTCGCTTAATAGTCCCTCGGTAATCGCACCGGTCTTGACGTTAATACGCCATTGGTAAAGCTGGCCCTGGGTCTCGGTGAGCTTATCACCAGCACCCGTACCAGCGCCTATGATATCAGCTGTTTTGGATCGAGATGCCTGCAGTACCACCTCATCGCCTTCATCCCATGCATTCGCCGTATGTATTACCACGCCGGTCTTAACCTCAAACCATCGCACATCCTCATCGGTGCCAAAACGGGGCATAACACCAATTCGTGAGCCGTGCTCTTCCTCGTAGCCCAGCGCTGGGCCACCCGCGATCGCCCGCTCAATATCTAAGGTGATAGGAAAGTCGAGAAACAAGGTGTGCTTTTCAGTCACTGCAAAGTCATGCATAAATACCGGTTTTTGAATGGTAATAGGTGTGCTGTGGACTAACTCACCTGCGCTGTTGATCACCGAATAGCTCACAAAAGGCGTTTGGAAGGCATAGCCAAAAGTCATCATCTCGCTGGTCTTTTGGTCAACCTTTGGATGCGCAGTAAAAGGGTGTTTTAGTTTGCCATTAAAATCGGTCGCGCCTTCCGTCTCAAGCCCAGGCAACTTTATCACGGTGGGGCGTGACGGTTCATGCAGCGCATAAAGCGTATTGTTGTGATATGCGAATGCGGTGTTAGCTAGATTTTTATTGCTCGGAGAGCCCGCAGGCACTCTAGAGGGCGTGGGATCTAGCATCGAGTTCATGCCTTTATAGACCCAGTCACCATGTTCCTGTTCAAGTTTATAACCATCGGTTTGCACAAAACGATTGCGATAGCGCGCAGTCCCCTCGGTAAACTCAATAGAGTGAATCATGCCGTCACCATCAAAAGTGTGATACGCCTCTTCGCTAAAAATATGTACTGGGTTAGGGCCAACCCGCAGGAAATGACCGGCTAGATCTTTGGGAATACTCCCCTTAACCTGCATATCGTTGGCATCACGCTCTTCGGCGACCGGGCTGAAATTACCATCAAGAAAAAAGTTCGTTGCGTTGCTGGGTTTTGCTTGAGCCATGGTGATCTCCAAGTCAATATTATTATGTACAGGTAGCATTAGCGCCCCATTGGCATCAAATCTACTATGAACATGGCGCCGCTGGCAAGAAAATCAACCGAAATAAAGCACCTCGACGCCTATACAGCTGTGTTTTTTTAGTAAACGTTTATCGCTGGCAAATTTAATTAATGCCTGCCCCAAGATTGTGTCCGGTTATGATGTCTACCCTAAAATTAAGTAATGATTTAGGCAGTGATTTAGATAGACATTTAGATAGAAATTTAAGTCGTGATTTAATTAGTAACGTAAGTAGTGCCTGTGTCAGGTTAAGCAGCAGTAATAGCATCATCAAAAAAATGATTCTCGCCACACAATACTGCTTGCTCGCTATGCTCTAAACACTCACTGCCTGATTTTTCTTGGCGTAGTAGGCAGACTGTTTTTCTTTGGTAGTCAGACCGCCGCCATCAGGAGCCCAGCCTGGAGGCATCAGAAATAGTCCAATTTTGTTTAGTATTCCCGGGGTGTTCACTACGTCTTTCCCCAGTGCAACCCAACCGTGAAAACTAACGACAATCGGATTGAAGCTATTAATTTGCTCCGGAATGCCGAACTCAACGGTTTCTTTTTCTTCTTCAAAGCTACCAAATAATCGATCAAACACAATAAACGTGCCGCCATAATTTTTGTCGAGGTACTGAACATTAGCACCGTGATGCACCCGATGATGAGACGGTGTACTAAACCAAAATTCAAATACGTGGTGTAACTTGCCAATTTTTCGCGTGTGCAGCCAATACATGTAAATAAGGTTTAGTTCAATCGCGGCTAGCGTCATAAACGGGTCAAAACCGATCAACACCATCGGAGCATAAAAGAACGGTTCCATTACCGGCTCGGCAAAAGACTGTCGTAAGGCGGTGCCCGCCAAATTGTATTCCTGACTGGAGTGATGATTAACATGTGCAGCCCACCCAATTCGCACTTCGTGAATAAACCGATGCAACCAATAAAAACAAAAATCTGCAACAATGTAGGCAACAGGAAAAAGCCACCAATGTATGCCAAAATCAAAAACAGAATATTGAGTTGCAAATAGCAGCACGACCAGCGTTATACTTTTCATTAACAGTTTGGTGCCGATATAAAATCCACCCATTGTCATACTACATAATGAATCTTTTAACTGGTAGTGACCTTCCCCTCGATATAAATCTAAGCTGACCTCAATCAAAGCCAATAGCACATAAATCGCTATGGCGACCGTAGAAATATTGACCGCAAATTCTGTCCACATACTCGAAACCTCTTTTAGACCGCAAATTACAATCTGTAACCACTGTAAAAATGCAATTTTAAATCAAATTCTGGCATTTCATCAGGTGAGAACTGCCCACTTAGGGGTCACATTTGACCAATACTGAGGTCATAGTGGACACTGAAGTAAAGAGGGTTGAGGATAATTACTGCTATGTGGGCTTTGACGATAGTGCTGGGGTGTTATGCCGGTCCAGGACTTGAAGGCCCGCCGGAAGTTTGTAACTTCGCTATAGCCTAAGAGATCGCTTATATCCTGAATGGTTAGATCTGCCTTCTTCAGGAAAAACATAGCTTGTTCGGCTTTTGTCTCAGCGACTAAACGCATAAAGCTAGTGTCGAGTTCTTCGAGTTTTCGGCGCAGCGCTCGGCTATTCATACCCAGTTTCGACGCTGCCTGTGCCAACTTTGGGAACTCCCGAGGTAAGCTCGTTAGCCATGATTTTAGCTCGCGGATAATAGCGTCTTTTTCTAGCAACGAATCCATCGCATTTTGACATAGAACGCTGCAGGCAGAAAAAGATGCTGCGTTGGCATAGGCAGCAGGGATATCGAGTATGTTCCGGGAGATCCAGCATTCATTACGTTCACTGTTGAAATCAATAGGGCAGCGAAAATGTTCGCGATAACGATCGCTGTAAGCGGGCTCCGGATAGCAAAAAGACAACTTTTCAAATAGCGAATCACAGGCAACTTGATGATGTAGCAGTTCACCAATGTATTGGGCAAAAGCTGAGAATTGCTCTTCAACTATATAGCGCTGAAGATAAGGGTCCAGCATTGGTGAAGAAACAGTAATAACAAGATTGCCGTTATTTTCAACACACTGTATATGGTTTAGTGTGCCGCCAATACGCGAATACAGAGCACCCACCAGCATCGCTTGGCGTAAACTTTCGGCGCTGAGCATTGTTAACCCCAATATACCGAGGTCGGCGAAGTTAGCTGACTGACCAATGGTCAAACCGATAGCGGGATCTTCGAAACAATGCTGCAGATTTTTCAGAAACTGTAATTGCTGAGTAGTACTGAGAAATTCAGCGGTATCAACCCTCAGTAAGTGGCCTTTTAAAAGCTTTTCAGACAGTGATTGCGATAAGCCCATGTCGCTGAGCATTGGTGCACTATCTAGGCCTTTCTCGCGGGCCAATTTTAGCCCCGGTAGGCATATCGCAGGGTTCGCTAAGTAGTGTTCCATAATCACCGCACCACATTAGACAGCGTATTTATTCGTCTTTTTTTGCTACTTATTACCGACATGGTCTTTACGCTGTTATTCAATTAATAGACGTTTTAATAAGGCCCGTGGTCGTGTTGGCACCGGTTTCGTAATGCCGCTTATGACGACCGACTTGACTCGTGTATACAACAAGCTAACAGCGTCTTTCTTTTCAATCTACTATAAGAGGCAGGCTACTGACAATCACCGATCTGCAAGCAACTTATCAGCTGTATAATTGTTGAGCATAAGTGGCTATATGGGTGGGAATATCGGTGGCTATATAAGCAGCTGCATAAGTGGCTGTGCAGGTGACTTTTCTAACATCCCTGATACAGCGACCCGGTAATGTATCATGTTTGATTCAGCGGTGATTAGTATTCATTATTATCGACTCAACACACTAGAGAACAGCTGTTCGAGCGACCCGCCCTGCCCTTTTTTAGATTTTTAGTAGCCGCAGTTATTGGTCTCATGTAAAGACAATTGTTGGTTATAAATACCTGTCCAAGCCTTTGTATCACTTGCCTACGTTTGTAAGTCGCGCGGTATCAGCGGGTAACGTTCTATGGCGATAGAGGCTGACAAGTGGCGTTCCTAAAACACTAGATCGCTGTGCCGTTAGCGCTTGTTTAGCTGTATTTGTGCCACGCTACTTTGATCAGTAGCGTGGCTAATTCATTAGTCGATGTCTAGCCCCAACATAATGCAGGCCGCTTTAACTTGCTCACTGAGCGTTTTGGCGGTGCGTATGATAGGCCGCAGCTGTAGCGGCCTCGTTTGCTTGGTATTTACGAAAAGCGGCAAACACACCTAGATCGAGCTGTGGCTCGCGGCCCTCACCCATTTCGATCAGTTGTAAACAAAACCAACCCTGCTGCCCCCAACCGTTTAATCCAGCGATCAAGCGAAAAGGCGAATTCGGACCAAACCAGCCAGGCCCAATACGCAGTGTCTTTTCGTAGGCGCTGGCCAGCTCAATTTGACCTGACAATAGTTTTTTCGAGGTATCTGGATCTACACACAGAGGTCGTCCTATACCGACCATATCGCAGGCATTGGCGGCGAGAGCTGCATTCATACCAGAGCGTGAACGAAACCCTCCGGTCACTAACAATGGCATATTAGTGACCGCCCGAATAGCATCGGCGTATTCAAGAAAGTAAGCTTCCCTTGCGACAGTGCTTTCTCGACGTTCCTCAGCAAGGTCGGGATTATTCGTTAGGTTGTCCAAGCCCACTAACTTGGGCTGTTCGTAGGTACCTCCTGATAATTCTAGTAGGTCTAGGCCCTCGGCATTTAGCCATTGGGCAACCTGAATAGAATCGGCATGGGAAAACCCACCCTTTTGAAAGTCAGCTGAATTGAGTTTAACCGAGATCGGAAAGGTGGCACCCACTGCCTTGCGAATAGCTCGAATAATTTCTAACAGTAAACGCGCTCGATTTTCCAAACTACCACCCCATTCGTCATCACGCTGATTCACATCTGGCGAAAGAAATTCGGAGACTAAATAGCCGTGAGCCGCATGGACTTGTACGCCAGAAAACCCAGTGTCTTGAGCAACTTTAGCGACGTGGGCGAAGCGCGCTATAACATCGAGTATTTCTTCACCCGTTAACGCCCGAGGTAGGCCAAATGCCGCACCGGGCATTTGCAACTGAACCGCAGAGGGGGCAACAGGCGTCTGCGCTACCGCTGCTGGGGTCTGTCGACCGGCATGGCTTATTTGCATCCACAGCTGCGTTCCCTCTGCGCTACCCGCTTCAGCCCAGGCACGCAGTGCCGCTAACTGACCCTCAGACTGTTCCCCTTCGATAACAACATTACCCGGCCGCTCAAGATAGCGGTGATCGACTTGGACATTGCCAGTAAGTAAGATACCCGAACCGCCACGTGCCCACCGCCCATAAAGCGCAGCGTGCTTAGCAGTGGCGTTGTTAGCTGCATCAGCTAACCCCTCAGTCATAGCGCCTTTGCAAATACGATTGCCAATCTCGACCCCACAGGGTAATTGTAACGGTGCGTTAATGGTTGTCATCAAAGAGTCCTTTAAATATGAAGTTACTGTCAGCTGGCGCTGTATTGTTTGACCTTAGCTGGTAGCAGCTAATTCCGATTATTTATTAAAAGCCTATGCCCAATCATTGCAGTATTCGCGGGCACTATCAATCCTTGTGGATTTAGTAAACAACACAGATGACTGATACTGAGCGCGACCAGCAACGCTATAATTAACTTATTTCAGTAGTTTATAGCACGCCGCGATAAGCTATACACTGTTGGTGAACACAAACTGTAGGTTTTCTCGCTATGCCGAACCCGACGCAATCCTGTGCAGGACTCCAGCAATAGTGAAACAGCTAACGACCCCATCAATCAGAGGATATAAGGCAACCTGCCATTGGAACAAGTGGCATGGCTGACAGGTGCCTGCCCTCGTTGTTACTGCACGTTGTTCACAGTCGTTATTGCTGGCAACTGGCCTGCTGTTACTTCTTCCATTGTTTCTCCCCTCGCTGACGTCCATAGTTTCACCATGGTTTGTAGCCGCAATGGCTTGTTTGACCGAACGTCTCTGAATGTTACCGGGCTGTAATAACAGACTTATACTGTGGCTGACCAGGGGTTATCAAGGGGGGGTTATCAAGAAGGAGCTATCTAAGGGGTTTTGGTGGCCGCAGCGTCTGCAAGGGTAGCTAAGTAATCGCACCGGGGCGTGCAGGCGAACTGGTTAGCCAGTTGCCTGTGCTTTATATAGTGGACCCCGAAATCGGGACAGTGAGTTAAGATACACATCACTGTTAAAAAGGGTTAATTATGAATCGGAAGTCCTTCACGTC
>JBLHLU010000227.1:0-6733 GCA_047623385.1 Paraglaciecola psychrophila | reverse complement strand
ACGATGTGATCTGTCCGGTATTGACTTGTCTAAAACTGCTGACCACCCACAGGGTTATATGTTGCAGGGCGCTGATCTATATCGTGCCAATGTGGCCAATGCGCATCTTTTTTCTGCAGATTTGAGCGGTGCAGTGCTAATGAAAGCCAATTTCAGCGGCGCCAACTTACAGAGTGCGAATCTGGAAAATGCCAATCTATTAGGTATAAAACTTGAGGGTGCCAAGCTCCATAATATTCACTGGGGTGATCGAATGGTGCAGGAGCGCCAAGCTATAGCGGAGGAAAAAAATGGCCGTCGGCAACACGCTGCTGCACTCTATTTGGAGGCAGAGGAGACCTACCGCAACTTGAGAATAAACTTAGAGCGCTCTGGCTTATTCGAGCGCGCCGGTGACTTTTTTCATCGGGAAATGGTTATGCGGCGCAAACAGATGACCGCTTTCTCTTCTCAGAGAACGATGTCTTACTTAGTCGATATGTTCTGCGGCTACGGTGAAAAACCCCTTAGAGTGGTGCTGTTTTCCCTCGCGTTCATTGTTTTTTGTGCCGGCTGTTATTATTTGACCGCGGGTATTATCTACCAAGGACAGGAATTGGGGTTAAATATTCGCTTGTCGCTGATGGAGAACCTGAGGCACTTTATGGCCTGTCTGTATTTTAGCGTGGTGACATTTACTACTTTGGGCTACGGCGATATGACCCCGGTGGGGGCGACCCGTGCCATTGCCGCTGTTGAAGCTTTCGCCGGCAGTTTTACCATGGCCTTGTATGTCGTTGTTTTTGTTAAGAAAATGACTCGATAAGTTGCCAGTTAAGAGTGCTCACAATATGCTTTTTAGCGATAAGGCAATATTCTAAAGTAATGTTCTAAAATAATGTCTTAAAACCATCCACTAAAGCCCGCTCTGATTCATCGGTTGCGTAGTGTATCAATGCCACTGGTCTGGCCGTTGCTTGTGTCTTAACGTTAGCCGTCGCTATCTATTACCGTTACTACCGTCGCTGCTGTACAGACATTGTCGACAAAAATAAACATGCCGTTGGCCAATAGCTGTTTGTTCTATTGTAGCGCCATAGCCTTGATGGCAGGCTAGGAAGTGCCGCTAGCTAGTGCTCAACGGCCGGTAATTATCGACAAAAATGGGCGGCATTCTACTGGGTTTGCCCGAGGTGAGGTTAATGCACACATAGTCGAGCTTGGCGCGAGTAATCAGCGCGCCGTCGCTGACTCTGACAATCTGAAACTCCCGGGTGGCGCGCAACCGGCCATCGCAAAGGGTCATCCAGTTAGCTACCAGTAGTGTTTCACCTAAATACGCCGCCCGTACATAACTCACATAACTGTCTTTGACTGCCATGCCATAGCCCAATTCGGTGGCCTGCTCGCTGTCTATGCCCACCTCTTTTGAGTGTTGCCGGGCGCATTCATCGAGCCAGCGAATATAGACCGAGTTGTTAACATGGTTGTAGCTGTCGATATCGGCGGGCTGCACTGTAACTGCGATGGCGAAGGGGTTCGGGTAATCCCAGTTCTGTGTGGCAATAGCGATCGCGGTGTCCGCATCGGTGATGGCTTGGCTCATAGTGAAAAAATCGTCCATAGTGGGTAAAACTGTGGTTGAGACTGTAGTGGAAACTGTGGTGGAGACTCTGGTTGAAACTGTCGCTAATGTTCCAGTTTTCAGCGGCTCTAGTCAACGCTTTAAAATATCAGCCGCCATCAGCAATAGCAGCATGGATGGTTGTTCCACTTTTTGTGTTTAGCGGTGAGCATAGGTGTGTGAAAAGAGCGGTGCGCGGAGGTAAATATAGATGAAAACATAGTGGTAAACATAGTGGTAAACATAGAGGTAAACATAGAGGTAAATATAGAGGTAACCATAGAGGTGAGCATAGAGGTGAGCATAGAGGTGAGCAATCGGCTGTCTACGGCAACGGGATTTGCAGCGTTCGGCCCGCTTGGGTTCGCTGCTTCGCCGAAAAAGCTAAGTATTATTGGCTGCACCCGCACCAACACCAAAAACAACGGCAGTAATCTATACGGCTTAGTGAAATTGATCACGGACGTCTAATTTAACCAGCCGCGCTGCGGGGTTTTCCAGTGGAGGCCAATGATGATCCGCTCAGCGGCGATTGCCACAGGTATGTCGCCTGTAGTAAATTGCGGATAAAAGGGCTGGGTCTACAGGATTACGCCTTCAATGTTATATCACTAAAAGGAATTCAGTAATGGCTATCGACAGACGTACATTTACTCTTGCCAGCGTTAGCGCTCTGGGCGCTATGGCGCTTACCCCCAGCGCACTGGCCGCGCAGAGCAACAACCAACGTATTGTGCTGGCCTCGCGCCCTGTCGGTAAACCGACCAGTGACAATTTCCGTGTCGAAAATGTCGCTATTCCCAACGTCGGCGATGGCCAGATGTTGTTGAAAACTAAATTCCTGTCGCTTGACCCCTACATGCGTGGGCGTATGAATGCCGGTAAGAGTTACGCTGCGCCAGTAGCACTTAATGCGGTGATGGTCGGCGGTACGGTCAGTGAAGTGATCGAGTCTCGCAACAGTAAGTTTAGCCCCGGTGATTGGGTCACCTCTTATTCCGGTTGGCAAAGCCACGAAGTCTCTTCGGGGCGGGGCATCATGAAATTGGATCCGCGTATTACTAACCCCTCCCATGCACTCGGTGTGTTGGGCATGCCCGGCTTGACTGCCTATGTTGGCCTAATGGACATCGGTGAACCCAAGGCCGGTGAAACCTTAGTGTTAGCCGCTTCAACCGGTGCAGTGGGTTCTGTGGTGGGTCAGTTGGCGAAAAGCCGGGGATGTCGTGTTGTCGGTATTGCCGGCGCCAAAGAAAAGTGCGAATACGCGGTTAAAGAATTGGGTTATGGCGCCTGTATAAGCCATTACGACGACGATATGGCAGAACAACTGAAGGTGTTATGTCCCAACGGTATTGATGTCTACTTCGAGAATGTCGGTGGCAGTTCGTGGGAGGCGGTGATGCCGCTGTTGAACAATATGGCGCGTATCCCGCTATGCGGACTAATTGCCAACTACAATGCAACCTCGCTACCACCGGGCCCTGACCGGATGAGTCAATTGCAAGGCTTGATATTGACTAAGAGTATTCGTATGCAGGGCTTTATCGCCGGCAACTATTTTCATCGCATTCCTGAAGTGGTTGGTGAAATTGGGCCGATGCTGGCATCCGGGCAAATGAAGTATAAAGAGCATGTGGTAGAGGGTCTAGAAAACGCCCCTGAGGCCTTTTTTGGTTTATTCCGCGGTGCTAATTTCGGCAAGTTGGTGGTGAAGGTCAGTTAGTGAGTGACATTTACCGCCGCGATTAGTGATTTTTCAGCTATCAGCGGCGGTAGTGTCGCCAGTGCCGAGCACCAAGAATTAAAAACGTCGCCGGGCTTTGTCAGTTGTATTGTTCTAATCTTTTGTGAGAAAAAGGCCCTATACCCAGTTCGGGGGACCGTGGAGGCGTTGGCTACTCACAGCTATCACCGAGCCCCCCCACCGAGGCCATAACAACATCTAGCAATAACTATCAATATTTACAGGGTCTATTTTCAGGGTGTGCAAGGCAGCCGAGATAAAGCGTTTTGATTTGCGGGTATTCAGCTGATTTTGACATTTCAACTCCCTTTCACATCATGATATTGTGAGCCTGCTTTGAGCGCAGCCTATTGCCGAGGTTGCGCTCAGCGTTCTTTATTTTGGCTAACCGCACCACAAGAGCAGCTATTTATGATTATTGACGCCAGCGCCCTCGCGGCCATGGAACAGCGCCACCGAGCCGCACTAATAAATAGCGTTATTGGCTATAAGCCTGCCAACTTAGTTGGCTCCTTAGACGGTACTGGCTGTAGCAACCTTGCCATCATGAGTTCGGCGGTGCATCTGGGTGCAAATCCGGCGTTGATCATGCTGGTGCTGCGACCCGCTGCGGCCCAGCAAAATACACTTACCAATATTCTCGAGAATGGTTGTTACACCCTCAATCACATCAACCGCGAGATAGTGCCCGCTGCTCACCAAACGTCGGCCCGCTACGCCTCCGATATCTCTGAGTTTACTGCGGTGGGTTTGTCAGAGCATTGGCACCCCGACTTTCCGGCACCCTTTGTGGCGGAGGCAAAAGTGCGCATGGGAATGGAGCTACGCGAACATCAAACCCTGGCGATCAACGGTACAGCTGATTATAGGGGAGCTAGTATTATTAGAAATTGATGAAGGCATGCTCCGAGAGGATTACAGCCTTGATCTAGAAAAAACCGGTTCGGTCGCCATCAGCGGTCTCGATAGTTATTACACTACCGAGCACCTGCTAACATTGCCCTACGCCAAACCCTCGCGCAAAGAGCCGTAGGCTGCCAGTGCTGAAGCCCGCGCCTGTCGATGGTCAACAATCGGCAGCGGGTAGGTCACCCCCAACTCAACGGCGGCGGCGTCGAGCACATTCGCTGGTGCCTGCTCGGGCTGGTGCAGATACTTGTCCGGTAAGGCCGACAGCTCAGGCACCCACTTGCGCACATAATCTCCCTCCCGATCAAATTTCTCACCTTGTAAGGTGGGATTGAAAATCCGGAAGTAGGGCGCGGCGTCAGCACCGCTGCCCGCCACCCATTGCCAACCACAGGCATTGTTAGCCAGATCAGCATCAACCAAGGTATCCCAGAACCAGTCCGCTCCTAATCGCCAGGGCAGCATTAGGTGTTTGGTCAGAAAAGAGGCAACAACCATTCGCACCCGGTTGTGCATATACCCGGTTTGCCACAACTCGCGCATGCCGGCATCGACAATGGGGTAGCCGGTGTTCCCCTGCTGCCAAGCAACCAGATGCTCAGGGTTGCCGAGCCAAGGAAATTGCTGAAATTCCGCCTTGAAAGCTTGCTCCGGTATATGTGGAAAGTGGTGTAACAAGTGATGGGAGAACTCACGCCAACCGAGTTCTGAAAGGAACTTATCGAGCTGCTCTTCCAGCTGCGGCTGTTGCTGTTTCAAATTATTTACAGCGTGCCATAGGCTGCGTGGCGACAGCTCGCCAAAGTGCAAATGGGCAGACAGGCGCGAGATACTCTGGCGCGCTGGGAAATTACGGCCCTGGGCATAGTCGGCTAAACCACCATCCAGAAAGCGTTGCAGCGACTGCTGCGCACCGCGCTCGCCCGGCTGCCAATGGCGCGGCCAATGCGCGGCCCAGTCGGGCTCTTGGGGTAGCAAGTTCAACTTACTCAGAGCCACGGACGCCACGGTTTGCTCGATAAAATGCAGGCTGTCAGGCGCCGGCAAGGGCTGATCAGGTGCCGCCTCGCGTAGGCAGGCTTTCCAGAATGGCGTGAACACTTTGTAGGGTAAACCGCTACCGTTGCTAATGTTTTCAGGCTCTTGCAGCAGGGTTCCGGCAAAGCGCTTGAACGCTACCCCTTGATCATGCAGCAGCGGGTGAAGCTGCTGTTCAAGCTCTGCTGCCCAAGGCTCATAACTGCGGCTACATAGCAGCTGATCTACCCCTAGTTGTTGGCTCAGTGCGGCCAGTTCCCGGGCAAAGGGCCCGCGCCGAATAATGAGCTGTCCGCCCAGCGCCTCGATATCAGCTGCCAGAGCGGCGAGGCTGTGATGCAGCCACCAGCGGCTGGCAGCCCCTTGTGCCCAGGGGCCTGGCGTTAGATCATCTAACACATAGCAGATAGCCAGTGGCTCGCCACGAACAACGGCCGCCTGTAATGCTCGGTGGTCGACCAGACGTAGGTCCTGCCTGAGCCATACTAGTGTTGCCGACATTCTTTCTCTCCTGCTACGAGCACGGTGGTTTGTTGACATCGCAGCTGCTGGCTCTATCGTGGGTATTGCGATCGAATACCCACCATAAATAGCAGCGCGAAAAAACACCGTTGAGTATCAGCGCCATAGCAATGGTGACAACAATCCATTCGACGGCGGTGGTTGAAGGCTGCATTATGGCCCACAGGCCCAGACTAAAGCCAATCACTAGCCTGACCAAGCGCTCGATATTGCCAATATTCTTTTCAATCATGCTGTGTTTCCAGTTATCACATTAATACCGCATCGATGAACTAATGCCGCTTCATTGAAATCGGTTCAGTCGGACGCAGTAAGCCGTTGAATCACCAATAAAATACTGCCGACTTCAACCCCGAATTTGCGCATTACCGATTCGTTGATCAGTACATCAGGGGCCACTAGGTACATGCGATCGTCAACGCTGACATCAATACTGCTATTGCCGTAGGGAATGCGTAGTATGTAGTCCAAAAATAGACTGTTACCTTGATATTCAAGTTTACCGGTACCAACCACGTCGCCGGCGCTAGCTGCATAACGGCCGCTGACAGTAGGGGTTAGCGTCCATACGCGGCGCTCGGCGACACCGTCGTTAAAAACAAACTCCTCGTCCAAGGTGCCGACGCCATCGGTCCAGCTCGCGTCGATGTCAGCAGAAAAAAAGCGGATCACAGTGCCACTACGATTTTTTATGACTCCGTGAGCGCGCAAGTCACCAACAAAAAATTCGCTGGGTACAAGTACAGGGGTGAACTGGGCATAGTTTTGCGGCGAGGTCCCCGCACAACTCGCTAACAGCGCAGTGCAGATCAACAAAAACGTGCGCATAATGAAATCTCTAGGGTCCGTACCGGTGAATAGTCTTTGTGGATACGTGGTTTAGCGTTAATTCGATCACTTGCTGACAACTTTTT
>JBLHLU010000226.1:0-6761 GCA_047623385.1 Paraglaciecola psychrophila | reverse complement strand
TGATGGTCGGTCTGTTTGTGATGTTTTATTTCATCGCCATCCGCCCCCAGCGCAAGCGTCAAAAAGAGCACACTGAGCTGGTCAGTAATTTGCAAAAAGGCGATGAGGTTGTTACCAATAGCGGTATTTTGGGCAAAATCATTAAGCTTGAAGAAGGCTATATCGTGCTCAACGTGACCGAAAAAGTCGATTTGAAATTTCAGCGCGGTTCCATTCACGCAGTACTGCCCAAGGGTACGTTAAAGTCGATTTAATGGCTTGATGAATAAGATTTGGAAAAAGGCAGCTGCGGCTGCCTTTTTTGTTGCCGTGATCAAACCCAGCGCAGTGCTAGCTTGCTGGGCATTTTGTTCTGCTGCAATTGGCGCTATGATCAGCTTATCGCGCCGCGTAATCGGCGCTTGCTAGGAGCTCAGTTATGGCGTTGATCAAATCCCCAGAGTATCCCCCGCGTTTATCGCTGGCACAGCTGCCGACACCGTTGACGGCGCTCGATCGCCTGTCGACGCAACTGGGCGGGCCGCGAATATGGTTAAAGCGTGACGATCAAACCGGTGCCGCGGTCAGTGGCAATAAAATACGAAAGTTAGAGTTCTCGCTTGCTCTGGCGCTAGAACAGGGTTGTGACACGGTTATTACCTGTGGTGGTGTGCAGTCAAATCACTGCCGTACTACCGCGATACTGTGCGCTAGCCTAGGGCTTAAGTGTCATTTGATACTGCGCGGTAGTGCGCCTGAACCCGGGGAAAATGCCGAGGGTAATTTATTTCTCGACTATCTGGTGGGCGCGCAGATTTCATACTATCGACCGGCACATTATCAGTCTCAGCAGCAGGCTATTATGCTGGAGTGGGAACAGCACTATCGGCAAGCTGGCGCCAAGCCTTTCAGCATACCTACCGGTGCCAGCGATGGCACCGGGTTGTGGGGCTATATTGCCGCTAGTGAAGAGCTAGCCGCCGATTTTAGCCGCCAGGGCATTGCCCCCGGGCATATTATCAGTGCCACAGGATCAGGAGGCACCCAGGCCGGACTGGTAGCGGGCAACGCACTGTTCAACTTACAGGCCAAGGTCTGGGGTATCAATGTTTGTGATGATGAACAGTATTTTATCAATAAGGTGCGCGCCGATCTGCGTCAGTGGCGCCAGCTTTATCAGCAATCTCTGGACGTAGAGGCACTGCCGATTAATGTTATTGAAGGCTATGTTGCCCCAGGGTATGCCAGAGCGTCTGCCGAGGTATTTAAAACCATCGCCGAAGTGGCAGCCTTGGAAGGTGTTATTTTTGACCCAGTTTATACCGGTAAGGCCTTTAATGGATTGATAGATCAGATAAAAAAAGGCACTTTCGACGACACTGAGGATATTGTTTTTATCCATACCGGTGGTCTTTTTGGGCTGTTTCCTCAGCGCGAGCAACTACCACTGGAACACTGAATTTCCGCCCCATTTATTATTCGGTTTTAGGAACCTAGCCAATGGCCAGCAATTTTGGTAATAAACTTGTTATTGCGATTTCTTCGCGCGCGCTATTCAATCTTGATGATAGTCATCGGGTGTTTGAAACCGAGGGATTGGAGCGCTATCAGCAATATCAAATTGATCACGAAGACGAAATTCTGGCGCCAGGCGAAGCCTTTGGCATGGTCAATAAATTGCTGGCGATTAACGATCGACTGCCCGGGGAGCCGCGGGTTGAAGTGCTGTTGTTATCGCGCAACAGCGCCGACACCGGCTTGCGGGTGTTTAACTCAATCGAGCACTACGGTCTCAATATTAGCCGTGCCGCTTTTAGTGGCGGAACCAGCCCTTATCGCTATGTCTCCGCCTTTGGCTGCCATTTGTTCTTATCCGCCGATGCAATGGATGTCCGGCGCGCACTGGAAAACGGGGTCGCCGCCGCTACTTTAATGTCCTCGGAAGCCAGCACTGACAACTCTGAGGCGCAGCTGAAAATTGCTTTTGATGGCGACGCGGTATTATTTTCCGACGAATCAGAACAGATCTACAAAGATCAGGGGCTAGCAGCGTTTACTGAAAATGAAGTGGCGGCGGCTAACGAACCGCTCAGTGGTGGTCCGTTTAAATCTTTTCTATCGGCGCTGCAGGGCTTGCAGGCTGAATTCCCTTCTATGGAATCGCCTATTCGCACGGCACTGGTAACCGCGCGTTCGGCGCCGGCCCACGAACGGGTCATTCGCACGCTGCGGGCCTGGAATATACGTATCGATGAGTCGCTATTTTTAGGGGGTTTAGATAAAGGTGAGTTTCTGCGCGCCTATGGCGCCGATGTGTTTTTTGACGATCAACAAGTACACTGTGACTCGGCCAGTAAACACGTCGCCACCGGCCATGTTCCCCACGGCGTCGCCAATAAACTCGAGGACAGCTCTGACCAGTAAACCGCTAGTTGCCGCTGAAGCATAGAACGTAGGGCTATTTTTATCGGTAAATTAGGATAAACGGGTTATATGAGCTATTGTTCTTATAAGTGTGTCTATCAACGCTACGTGTCTGCTGGCATGCCAGGCGTCAACTAACAACACCGCGATAGCTTCAATCTGAAACCCTTGTTTGCTGTTTCTCCACAGGAGTGTGCTATGAAGTTACAACAGTTGCGCTATATTTGGGAGGTCGCTCACCACAACCTCAACGTCTCGGCAACCGCACAGAGTCTCTATACCTCACAGCCCGGTATCAGCAAGCAAATACGTCTATTAGAAGACGAACTGGGCGTTGAGATTTTCTCTCGCAGTGGCAAACATCTAACCCGTGTTACCCCCGCCGGAGAGGCCATCTTAAAAACCGCTGGCGAAGTGTTGCGCAAAGTCGAGAGCATTAAGCAGGTCGCTCAGGAATTTAGCAACGAGAAAAAAGGCAGTTTGTCGATTGCGACTACGCATACTCAGGCACGCTATGCGCTGCCTGCAACTATTCAGACATTCATCAATCAGTACCCCGATGTGGCTTTGCACATGCATCAGGGCACCCCGATGCAAATTTCAGAGTTGGCAGCTGATGGTACCGTCGACTTTGCTATTGCCACCGAGGCTTTAGAGCTGTTCAGTGATTTGGTGATGATGCCTTGTTACCGCTGGAACAGAGCCATTATTGTGCCGAAGGGCCACAGTTTGTGCGAGCTTGATAAACTGACCCTCGAAGATATTGCAGCACACCCTATCGTGACCTACGTATTCGGTTTTACCGGTCGATCCAAGCTTGATGAAGCATTTATTGATAAAGGATTGGCGCCAAAAGTGGTTTTTACTGCGGCCGATGCCGATGTGATAAAAACCTATGTCCGGCTGGGACTGGGTATTGGTATTGTTGCCAGCATGGCCTATGACGAAGAACTCGATAGCGACTTAGTGGCGCTCGATGCCAGCCATTTGTTTGATTCCAGCGTCACCAAAATTGGCTTTCGCCGAGGTACCTTCCTGCGCGGCTTTATGTTTGATTTTATCGAGCAGTTTGCACCGCATTTGACCCGCAGCTTGGTCGAAGAAGCCTATCAACGCCATACCAAGGCTGAGCTGGACGAGCTCTTTGAAAATATTGAGCTGCCGGTTTACTGAGCAATAACGCTAGCGCTGCACGTTATAGTCAGTAACTGTGTTCAAGTAAACTAGAAAGAATGGGCAGCTCGGTAGCCGAGCAGTTGCTGAACTGCAGCTAGAATTTAATTCATCGCCGGTGTCAGTAAACTCACGCAAAGCGTTGTTAGTCGAGGGCTTGTCGGTCTCGATTGCGCGTTTTATCGTGCAATTCGCTGTATTTGCCGCCGATCGACAATTTTTACTTGTGTACTGGTCTCAGTTCACTACAATCCGCGACCTATGACTATTCCCGTTCTATTGTTTTTCTATTCTGTTGCCATCGTACTGGCCTCCTTGCTGGGGGGTTGGTTACCTACGGTCATGCAACTTGACCACACCCGCACCCAGCTGCTGATGAGTTATGTAGCCGGCTTAATGTTGGGCATCGCCTTCTACCATTTGTTACCCCACGCCATAGTAACCTTGGCGCCTGCCGCAGGGGTAGACCACGCGGTCTGGTGGTTAATGATTGGTTTGTTGTTGATGTTCGTACTGCTGCGTATTTTTCGCTTCCATCAACACGGCGCTGCTGAGGATGATGGACACGATCACAACCACGCTCATCACAGCGGGCATCAGCATGACTCAGCGCACTCTAGCCCTGCTCAGCAACGCTACGGTTGGCTGGGGGTCGCCTTCGGTTTGGCTCTGCACACCTTTATCGACGGCATTGCGCTGGGAGCAGCTATTCAGGCCGATGTTATTGAGCACGGGCCATTGGGGTTGTTAGGCCTTGGGGTATTTATCGCGATTGTATTACACAAGCCGCTGGATGCGCTGTCTATCTCGACGCTGATGCAAGTCGGCGGCTGGAGTATTCGCGCTCGTACTTGGGTTAATCTGCTGTTTGCCCTAATGTGTCCGCTGGGCGCCTATTTGTTCCTCGCCAGTGCCGGCAACATGGGTGACAACAGCAGCTTTATGGTCGGCAGTGCACTGGCATTTTCAGCCGGGGTATTTATCTGTATATCGCTCAGTGACTTGTTGCCAGAGATACAATTTCACAGTCACGACCGTGGCAAACTGACTCTGGCGCTGATACTGGGTGTGATAACCGCCTATGCTATTGGCTTGGTTGAGCCCTCGGCCAGCCACCATCACGACGCTGCCCCTACGCAACTACATCACAGCGCTGAGTCGCCGCTGTAGGTCGCCGCTGTGGTGTTTACGGTTAATAGCTTGCCCGCTGTCAACCGTTTCTGTAAATTGACCGGCTAAATCACTGGCCAATCGCCAACACCGCGGCGCTCTATTGAGCCCGCAGTATTGGCGGTTTAGCTGGATAAACTGTAGCGCACTGTGGGAGTAAAGATTGTGGAACTCGCTTGTCTCGACCTCGAAGGGGTTTTGATCCCTGAAATATGGATTAACTTTGCTGAAAAAACCGGTATCGAAGCGCTGCGGGCTACTACCCGAGACGTTCCTGACTACGATGTGTTGATGAAGCAGCGTCTGCGGCTACTCGATGAGAACGGCTACGGGTTGCCGGATATTCAGGCGGTTATTAGCGAATTAGCTCCATTGGAGGGCGCTGCTGAGTTTCTCAATTGGCTGCGGGAGCGCTTTCAAGTCATTATCTTGTCCGATACATTTTATGAATTTGGCATGCCCTTTATGAAGCAGTTGGGATACCCGACGCTGCTGTGTCATCAACTGGAGGTGGACCCACAGGGCCGGGTGGTCGATTACCATCTGCGCCAAGCCAACCCTAAGCGGCAGGCGATTATCGGTTTGCATTCGATGTACTACCGCACCATAGCCACCGGTGACTCCTACAACGATACCACCATGCTGGCTGAGGCCAATGCGGGTATTTTGTTTAATGCGCCGGATAATGTGATTGCTGAGTTTCCGCAATATCCCGCGGTGCACAGCTACCAAGACTTAAAGTTAGAATTTATTAAGGCCAGTGAGCGCGACTTGCAGCTATAACACGGCCAGTAATTTTTCAATTTTTGTCATGCATTCCAAATACTCGCTGTCGACTTCGGAGTCCGCCACAATTCCCCCCCCGGCCCAGCAGTGAATCTGCTGCTGGTTGCATAACAAGCTGCGAATGGCGATATTAGTGTCCATTTGCCCATCGCAGCTGATATAGCCAATAGCGCCACAATAGGCAGACCGGCGATGAGGTTCGAGCTCTTCGATGATCTCCATCGCCCTGACTTTCGGTGCCCCAGTGATCGAGCCGCCGGGGAAACAACTGCTCAGTAGGTCCAATGGCTCAATGCCGTCACGGAGTTGGCCGCTAATAGTGCTAACTAAGTGGTGTACGGTTTCAAAACTCTGCAACTCGAATAAGGCATCGACCGCAATAGTGCCAGGCAGGCAGGATTTGCCGAGATCGTTGCGTAGCAAATCGACAATCATTAAATTCTCAGCTCTATCTTTAGTGCTACTGAGCAATTGCTGGGCCAGCGCATCGTCCTCTTCGCGAGTGCGCCCACGGGCAATGGTCCCTTTAATAGGGGCGGTGTGCACGCGCTGTTGTCGGCTTTGAATAAAGCGCTCGGGTGACAAGCTCATCAGGGTACTATTCGGGGTTTTTATAAAAGCGGAAAAGGGCGCGGCGGCGGCTTTTCGCAACCGTAAATAGGCAGCCCAAGGATCGCCGCTGTAACCGGTACTAAAACGCTGGGCCAGGTTTATCTGATAACAGTCGCCGGCCTGTATATAACCTTGAATAGTATTGAAGGCGTTATCGTATTCAGCGCGGGACATATTGGCTTTAAATTCAGCCGTGGTGTTAAAAGATGCAACATTGCGTTGTTGCGCAGGCGCAGCCAGAATTTGGCGCAGTTCCTTGATCAACACCTCGCTGGTACTGGGGTGGCACAGCAATACCGTTTGCTTTTGCCAGTGATCGACGATCACGGCCCAACTGTATATACCGACTTGGGTGGTAGCTGCGGTCAGATCAGCGGCGGTACGGTGCTCCATTTGTTCCAGTTGACGGCCTAGATCGTAGCCAAAATAGCCAATGGCGCCACCGATAAAGGGCAGTTGAAAGTCGTTATTAACGGCCGGAGTGAGCTGCTCTATGGCTTTCTTTATTTCTTGAAATGGGTTTAGCTCTTCATTGTATGTCTTTGAATTATATGAACTAAACTCATTCACTGTTACAAGGTGCACGGGTTCAGCGCTAAAAATATCATAGCGCCCTC
>JBLHLU010000225.1:0-6770 GCA_047623385.1 Paraglaciecola psychrophila | reverse complement strand
GGTCATATCTTTGCTCAACCGCACCGCCGCCTGCTCAATCTGGGCTGCCGCCGCCATCGTTGCCTCGGCCGCGATACCCGCGGGCATTTCCAGACCGGCATACACTCTATCGCCCTCTACCGAGGGGAAAAAGCCAAACACTACTCGGCCGCTGGCAATCAGCGAGAGCGCCAAAATTAATAACCCTAAACACACCGCAGCGCTAATGTAGCGCAGCTCGGTGACCCTGCGTACAAAGGGCAAGTAGTGGTTTTGGCCAAAGCGCTCAAGGCTGTCAGATATACCCCCTTGAAACCGACTCCAAGCAATAGCTACCCGACTAGTCGGCTCGCTCTGATCGCGGTGGGCCAGGTGAGAAGGCAAGATAAGCTGTGATTCAACCAAACTGCAGATTAGAGCAAAAATAACTACCCAACCAATAGGTGCGAAGAAAGCCGACATCTGGCCCTCCACCATAATCAGCGGTAAAAAGGCGGCGATGGTGGTCAGCACCCCAAAAATCACCGGTACTGAGACCTCCCAGGTACCGTCGACCGCCGCATCAATAGGCGACTTACCCATTTTCTCGTGGCCAAATACCCGTTCCCCCACTACGATTGCGTCGTCTACCACAATACCCAGCACTAAAATAAAGGCCATCACCGTCATTGTGGAGATGGTGATATCAGTAAACGGTAGTGCGCCCAGGGTACCCAGTAGTGCTACTGGAATACCAATTGACACCCACATCGCTACCCGAAATTTCAAAAATAGCGCCAAAATAACCAATACCAAAACCAAACCACCACCGGCATTTTGGGTGAGCACCGACATCCGTGCTTTGAGCGTATTCGAGCTATCGATCCAGGTATTGAGGCGAATACCCTCAGGCAGGTTAACTTCGTAACCGTCGAGCAGGGTGCGCACCTGCTGGGCAATCTCGACCAAATCTTCTTTACCCACTTGTGAAACGTTGACCACGACGCCGCGTTCGCCGTTAAAACTGGCCAGTAAATCACCCTCTTCAAAGCTGTCGCGAATAATAGCAATGTCACTGAGGCTGACCCGGCTGCCGTCAGGGCGGGTCAGTATAATAATGTCGGAGAACTCCTCCCCCCAGTAGGCCTGTCCCGTGGTGCGAATAAGAATCTCACCGTTGCGCGCTTTGATCGAACCGCCGGGCATATCCAGCGAGCTCTGGCCAATGGCGTGACTCACCTGCTGCAGGGTAATACCGAAGCGTCGCAGCGTGTTTTCTGATACTTCCACAGAAATCTCATAGGGCCTGATATAGTCGACCGCTACTTGGGAGATACCCTTGATCGCGGCGATATCGTCTCGAAGCTGCCGGGCAATTTCTTTTAAACTGCGCTCGTCAGCGTTGCCAGAGACCGCAATTTGCACCACTCGCCGAGTCATGGTCGCTTTAACGACAATTGGCTTTTCGGTTTCGACCGGAAAGCTGGTGATAGCATCTATGCGGCTCTTAACGTCGTTTAACACCGCTATCTCTACCGCGTCCTGTTCCATTTCTAGCATGACTCGGCAGAGTCCTTCGGTGGCTGTACTGTGAATCTTTTTTATACCCTCCAGCCCTTCAACCGCCTCCTCGACCCGAATACACACGCCGCGCTCTACTTCCACCGGCGCCGCCCCCAAATAGGGAATAGTCACCGTGATAATTTTGATATCGAAATTGGGAAACTCTTCTTGATTGGTACTTAAGGCACCGAAGGTGCCTCCCAGCAACAGCAATACCATTAACAGGTTAGCGGCGACGGGATTGTGTACGAACCAGCGAATGGCAGTATGCATAATGAACTCCTGCTTATAGTGCGTCGGCGACGGGTAATACTGTCATGCCGTCAATGGCGGTTTGCAGCGGTGACAAACACACTCTTTCACCCACTTTCAGGCCACCCTCAATTAGCACATTGTCTTGGTACAACCGAAGTTGCTCGACCGGTCGGAAACGAATTTTATTGTCGGCGTCGACAACCAACACCTCGCCACTATTACGCAGCGCTGAGCGCGGCAATATCACCACATTGTCGACAGTGCGCCCGGCAATTTGTGCATCGACAAATAACCCCACAGTGAGTGGTGGCTGACCGGCGATAGTAGCCACTCGCGCCACCAGTTGAACCATACGGCTGGACAGATCGATCTGCGCCTCGGTGCGCACAATTTTACCTACCCAGCGCAGTTGCTGGCCGGCGTATTCAGTGGTTAATACCACCTCTGGTTGCATCTCAAGGGGCAGTTCGCCGCGCTGGGTTACCGGTATATCGAGGAAGGCCAACTGACGGTCGGCGATGGGCAGGCGAACTTCTACCGCGTCACTGGAATATATTGAAGCGATCACCGCTCCGCGAGTAATAAACTGACCGATATCGACATTTTCGGTTCGTACCAGCCCGGCAAAAGGCGCGCGAATCTCGGTGCGTCCTAAATTTTGCTCGGCCTGCACAAAACTGACTTTAGCATCTTGCAAACTGGCGACAGCGACCCGACTAGCGCGCAGCGCGTTTTCTAACTGCGAGCGAGAGATCAGCTTGCGTTGCGCCAAGCTTTGCATGCGCTTGTACTCAAAACGAGCGTGTTCTTCTTCGGCCTCAGCTCGACCCAGTGCCGCCTGTGCTCTGTTCTTTGCGTTGGTATAGTCCACTTGGTCGACCCGGGCCAACACCTCGTCCTTGGCAAAATAACCCCCGGCAACAAAATTCGGCGACATCCATAAGATGCGGCCACTAACCTCAGGTATTAATTGGGTTTCCGTTGAGGGCATAACCGAACCCTGGGAGTTAACCTTCAGTGCCACCGACTCGGTTTTCACCTCTAGTACCCTCACCTTGGTGAACACCGGCGCCTTTGCAGTGGGTTCTAGCATTGGCGATGTAGCCATTAATGCGGCGGCGCCCAAAATAAATACCAGGACAATAACAACCGGCAGAATAAATGTTCGCATCATTGGACAGAGCCCTCCAGGGCGGTTACATCACGGGCAGCTTGCAGCCCACGAATCAGCGTTTCACGGTTTAAGGTAGAAAAAGTATTAAACGCCAAGCACAGGGCCTGGCTATCACGGGCGGCGATAGCTCGGTCTATCTCGCCCGCAAAGAGGCTGCTAGCGTGCTCGTCGATCAGAGCAAAGGCGGTTAAGTTGTCATCGCTGGGTATTATTTGATTAAAAAGCGTGCGGGTGATGATTTGCAGCGGCAGATTAGCGCTGGCCTGCATAATCGCTTGCATCAATTTGAAGTAGCCTTCGCTGCGAGTTGCTGCCTCCAGTTGTAAACTCATTAGCGGTTGCGCGAGGGCACGGATGGCCTGCAAGTCTTCGTCGCAGGCCAGTTCTAATGCGCGTTTAGCCGCGACAATAAACAATGTGTTGGTTACCAGCATAATCTGGTCGACCAGACAGGGGTCTGGAATACTGTCTTGGGCTAGCAGATGGCTAATAATATCAAGACTGGCTTCCTGCTTCTTTTTGACCCGGGCGCCGCCTGGCTGCACATCAATCAGCCCCATTTGGGCAACCTTGGTAATGGCCTCACGAATACAGCCACGGTTGACGCAAAAACGGCTGGCTAAATCTCGCTCAGAAGGCAATCTATCACTAACACGGTAGTGTCCAGAGAGAATATCCTGAATGAGATGTTGGGCAATTTGGTGATGTTTACCGGGCAACGTTCATATACTCCAGAGGATTAGGCGGCAGCTGTAACAGGCTTGCGGTCCGGCTAAACCGGTGTTGGCAGCCAGCTGAGCTGACTCAAGTCTATGGCCGGGCTACATTACTGAATAAATTGGACCGAATAATATGGACCGAATAAATTGGCCAGTCCGAATTGGTCAGACCAATTTTACAGGCTAGCAATGCAAACACAAGGTCGAAGGCCGCTGATTAGTGCACTGTTTGATGACAGTTTTGTCAGAAAAGCGTGTTAGATAGCCCGCCAGCAAACAGCTGGCGCTCTTTATTGGGCAGAAGCAGCGCAAAAGATAACAATGAGCAACTCGTTCATCGATTGTTCACTGTCAGGCCTTAACCAACATAAATGCAGGCGATCTGTTAGGGAACGATGGCGATGATAAACGGTATGCCCGGCCACAGTTGAAAGTAAAGATCGACGCGCCAGCCCTCTAGCAAGGGCCCATCGGTAGTCATGTTACTGATATTACTGATCGAATCTAACACTACCGCGACTTGTTGCTGCGTTCCCGCGGGCACTGAAAACCCGGCGAGGTCAACTTTGGCAATGGTGTACGCCCCCTTTTCAATAATCAGTTGTGAAGGCTCAATGACAATATCAAATTCGGTGGTATTGTTAATACTCAAATCGAATGACAACTCGCTGGCCACCTCGCCATGCAAAAATGTCGACAACGCTGGCAGTTGGTAGCGAATAGAAGACCAGTCAATGCTGTACTGGGCCTTTAGCAGCTGACTCTTGTGATGCGCACTAGCAATTAACCCACCGTGCAACAACAACATACTAGTTAGAGTTAACAGCACCGCTGCGTACAGCATACGCCGGGGCCGTGGCCTCAGGCCCGCGGTCAAACGTGCCTCAGTAATAAGGCTACTAGCAAGGTAGGTTCCAGCGGGTATTGCCAAGGCATAAAACGTACTGCTGGCAATAAATAGCACGCTGGCCATTTCAATTAAGGTCAGTTCTTCACGGCTGAACACATACTGGCTCAATAGCAGCATAACGGCGCTAAATAGCGCGCCGAAAAGAAGCGCCAATAGCGGATTTTTTAGCAGCAAGGTGACCATTACGGTGTATTTGATACGGTGCCGCTGTAGCGTGGGGGCGATAAAATCGAGGGCAAAACTAAAGAATAAAAAACCGTAACTCAGTGCGATGGAACTGGCCTGAGCCCAGGGGTACGGATAATAACCTAGCCAAAGAATAAGTGATTGCGCGCATAGGTATAACAGCAACAACTTACTCTCTTCCTGGGCTTGTATCCACAGAGAAAACTCACTTGGTGGACCATTGTTAAAACCACCATCGCGCTCAAAAGCCGCTGAATACTGCTCCTTGATCGGAAATAGAAAAACAGAAGCCAGTACCAAAGAACCTGACAAAATCGCATTGGCGACTACTGATTTAGTTTGAGATTCAAAGAAGAATAGACCGAGGCGCTCAGACAACCACTGCCAAGACTGTGGGAAAAAATAGTCGAGTAACGCCTGTTTTATGTCCTGCTGGTACTCTAAGAGCAGCCCACTCAGTATCAAAAACACCAATGAACCCGCTGTAACGTAAAGCGCGAACCAGCGCAGTGACGCTACCCCGGCAAGCCTCAGGCTGCTAGGGGCATCGATGAGTCCCCGCTTTACTTGCTGTGACAGTTGCATGTTTAGTTTTCCTGCTGGTACTTACAGTGAGGCTCTTCAAGCTGGCGATTGCAGCAGCTAAGAGATGGAACTGCAGTGAAGCTATAGCTACTCCACAAAATAATTAGAAAAACACCCTCACTAGCTTAGGACATAGTAGCTACAATAGTTTGCGCTCGACGGGTAATATGCTCCGGATAGCCGATGTTTTCCATCAATTTTAGCGCATTGGTGCTTCTACAAACCCCCGGTTTAAGCCTGTAATCGAAGGGTTGCTTGCTATCCCCAGTCTCTTCGAAATGCCAGAGGTCATACTGGCCCACAAGATAATGCTCAAGCTCTACATCATGCGTTGTCACCAGCACAATATTGTTTTTAGCCAATGCCTCTAGTACCGCCACTGACCCTGCTATTCTTTCAGTAGTATTGGTTCCCCGGAATATTTCATCAATAAGAATCAAGCTACTTGGGTTCGTTGCTGGCAAATTCAAAAACGCCTTAATGTGGATCAATTCAGAAAAATAGTAACTTAGCCCGTCTTCCAAGGCATCGGTGTTTTTTATCGACGAGTGGATGTCTATCATGGGCATATCTGCCCTGCTCGCATGACATATAAACAATGTTCTAGACAAGATCAAATTGACACCGATCGTTTTAATGAACGTTGTCTTTCCAGCCATATTTGATCCGGTAACAACAGACGATTTACCCGCTGATATAAAATCATTGGCAACAGAATCTTCGACCAACAGGTGATAAACACCCAGCAGATCAAAATGTTGTCCGGCCACCCAATTAGGTTTACAAATAGTACCGCAACGTTCCACATAGGAAGCTATTTCCATATTGGCATCTATCGCGCCTATGCATTCAAAACAGTCTCTTATAAGACCGATATTTCTTGTTAGCAGCTGTGCCGAATACGCGTACACCAAGATATCGTAAACACATAGTAAGTTAAATATGTAAGCAACATTACTCACAACAAGATTGTCACTGCCTTGACTGAGAGACATCCAGTGTATACGGTTGTTGACTCTAGAGATTTTTCTGTAGCCATTATGCAACTGAATACACTGCGGTATTTCACGGACATTCTTATTATTTGCAATTTTACAGGAGGCTGAAAGCAACTTTTTTAGATAATAGAACTCTCCACTCGCCGCTTCGGTTTTTTGTTCAAAAACTTGGGCAATGGTAAAATTAACAACCACTACAGATAGAAGCAGGTATACATAGTACCCCGAATACACTATCGACCAGACAATGGCAACAACCGAGAATACTGCCCATATTGAAACCAAAGCCCTACTTGTTTTAGTATAAGCTCTCGCACCAAAAATAATTTTTGCAAGTATCGAGGCACTGCCTTTTTCTAAGTATTTCAGTGACGCCTGCAAATCATTTCGGAGGCTTTCATTCGCTCGAAGTTTTTCGATAG
>JBLHLU010000224.1:0-6777 GCA_047623385.1 Paraglaciecola psychrophila | reverse complement strand
GGCGCCGCTTTGTTCAATGGTTTTGGCCAGCTGGTTGCCGAAATAAACACCTTCCGCACTGCGTACAGAGGGCAGTACAGTCTCCTCTTCAGCGGTGAATTCCAAACCGACACCCAGTGGGACAATACCAACATCGAGCAAGTCTGACTCGGCGAAGTCTTGCTCGATTTGATCGAGCGCCAGCGGCGTGGTCGAAGTGATTTTTAGCACTGCCGCCGAAGCGCTGCTAGCGATAGTCAGTAATAGCAATAGGCTAAAGCCGGCAAGGACCCAACGTCTCGCTGCCAAGCTAGCTGCTGTTATGCGAACAACTGCCATGCAAATAGCTGCACTGTAAGCAACGATAACAGCCAGCAGTAAAGCCCGGACCGAGGCAGAGCGCTGGGCTACTAGCGGTTTTGCTCGTTGTATCTTCGGTATTCTTGCCATAATTTCTCTCGCAATGCGGGATCCATTTCAACCATGGCAGCTTCTCTTATCTGCCTGGCCACAATATCATCACCTTTGCCATCATCAATATCAGCCGGTAAATCCGCCACCGGAGCGGTCGTGGCCGATTCGCCACCGCCACTACCCGCCGCGCCAGCAGCAGCAGCGCCCCCACCACCACTGCCACCACCGGAACCTTCACTCATTTCTTGATCAGACAGCGGGCTCTCTTCAAACAATGGACCGCCGCCGCTGGACTGACTGATCGGGTCAAACACATCCACCCCCTCCTGGCCGCCACTACTGCCTTCGTTGAGAATCATATCGTCAAATTCACCCAGTGATTGATCAAGCGAGCTGTCCAGCGATTCCAGTGACTCACCACTAGCTGAATCGTCACCGGTACCGCTACTGCCACCAGCACCACTGCTACTGGCACCACCAGAGCCGGGCATGCCACCGGAACTTGGGCCGCTGGAGCCGCTGGCGCCACCAGAACCGGGCGCGCTGCCGCTGGAAGGCGAACCCGAGGAGGGCGGTGCCGAGCTGGAACTAGAGCGCTGCGATGAAGGCATTTGACAGGCTTGTAACAACATCACCAGCGACAGCAGCAAGACACAAGGCCAGGACACCCATTTAATACCATTGTTAAACATCATCGCGCTGTCCTATTTGACGTACACTAAAACCTGATGGTTCTCTTTGCGAGTCGGCTTGTTATCGACCCAATAGGGACGAAACCGTACCGCTCGCAAATAGGCCTTGCCCCGTCGTAGGGAGCCAACCGGTATACCTTCACTGTCTTGCATTAGGGTGATGGCCTGGGCCTTGCCGTATTTAGAAATGGTTATCGAATATAGTAAGCGGTGGGTCTTTTTTTTAGAATTTGTGGCACTCGCTAAACCGTAGCGCGGCAGGATAACCGGGTTGGCGAACATAGCCGCTATCTGTGCCTCACTAGCGACATGATCGGCCCCAACCTGAAAGGCCAGCCGGTACTGTTTCATCGCGGAATTGGTTTTATTAAATAGCAGATACCAGTCGGCTAAATCGGTGTAAGCTTTGGCTACTCTGAATGGATCATCGCTGTGAGCCTCTAACACTTCAATCATGCGGATAAGGTCTTGGCGGCCATTGAGATAATGATTAGCTAAATTTTTGTACTCACTCTCGACGGCGCGACCACTGCGATTGACATAGGTCGGTTGGCGCTCAGAGCTGCTTACATTGAGTCGAGCCATTTCATAATTCATCAATACACTGCGCTGGCGCAGAGCAACATAGTCGTCCAGTTTTTCTGCGGGGTCTGGCAGGTGCTCGATAAATTGCGACACACCAATAGCGTAGGCCTTTTCAAGATGCCGATAACTATCTTCAAACCCGCGAATATTAGAATAGGCGGCCAAGTGCACGTCGACTAGCGCCACCAGCGCCGCCGATAACATTGAGTCACCTTTAGCGTAATTACGTTGTTCAATAGCAAAAGACTGCTGCTGGAAGTCGGCGGCGGCGCGCCAGTCGTACTGCGCTCTGGCGACATCACCGAGACGCTGCAAATAGGGCAGCTGAGCAAGATCGTATAGTCCCTTGTTGACCCGCTCAATATGCATACCACGGTGAAACGCATCGCGGGCTTTGTCAAAATCTCGCTCTCGCAAAAAGGCGCTACCTAAACCGCTATAAATGTCGGCAACATTCTCGTCGAAGGCGCCAGCGTTGGCGTTGGCCTCGGCGAGAGCGTCTAAATAAATTTCTACCGAAGCGCCATCGCCATCAGTGCCCCCGGCAACCGTACTCGCCACCACAAAAGTGGGCATTAGCAGAACAAGTGTTAACACACCAAAATATTGCAAGAATTTATACTCCAGCCTATTTTATCTATCGAGGATAGTAGTAGCCAATCGGTTCTAGAGAAGTAACCAAGCGCCTAACAGCCGCCACCCAAGTCAATAGACTCATTAAAGTCCCTTTTGTTGCATAATTATCTGCCATTGGGCCGCTGCAGGTGCGCATTGAGGTACCCGTTTATAGCATGCCCTAGCGGCTGCCTTCGTGGTTAAAGCGATACCGGTACTGAGCCTAACGAGTTCTCGCGGTTACCATAGAGACCCTAATACTATCACTACTAGCAATAACAACCACCGCCAATACAACTATTTTGACAACCCACTGAGGCTCACGCAAGCATGCCTAATCTCAGCTGTGCCTGAGCAGAATTAGCCGTTATGCTAGGAGAAATTCTAGCCGTAGACTTAACCATGCCGACCAATCAACGCACCGCCGCAGACCCCAGCATCGAAAAAAATACCCGCAATGCCTTCGGCATCAGTATTCTAAGCGCACAACACAAAGCGATACGGCGCCTTAAGCGCAGTGCCCCAACGCCTTCTATTCACGGTAACAAGTCCTGGGGCTCCAGCTATTTACTGATGGACTTTTTACAGCACAATCCACCCCCCCAGGGTGCCCGGATAATGGAGTTGGGCTGCGGCTTTGGCCTCGCCGGCATTCACTGCGCCAAAGCCTACAACGCCCTTGTGCTGGCGATAGACGCTGACCCCGCGGTATTCCCTTTCCTGCAACTTCAAGCTCAGCACAACGGCGTTGATATTGAGACCCAGCAACAATACTTTGAAACCATTACCCTGGAGCAGCTGGCACCGATCGACGTATTAATAGCCTCTGACATATGCTTCTGGGACACATTGGCAGAGACTGTCGCCGCCCTAGTCGACCGCGCCTGTGAGGCCGGGGTCAGCCGCATTGTTATAGCCGACCCGGAGCGCCCGCCTTTTTTCGAGATGGCGAACGATGCCATGCAAGAACACTATGGCGAGCTCTTTCAGTGGCGAGTGGCGCAGCCACAGCGAGCCAGCGGCTGTATACTACTGATAGAAAATGCCTAAAACGCCCCTTAGCGACGAAATCGGCTATTACGATTACCCTGAGTAGGCTATTACTGGACGCAATTAGCTTGAGTCAGGTAGCTGTATATCAATATTATGGGGTTAATCAATAAAACAGCCCTAAAGGCTTGTCATAATAAGAGCGCGAAGGGTTTATACTAGCTAAAAGGCTATTAGCCCTCTCGGCATTGGAGCAAACTGTGAGATATTTACTGGCAATACTACTGCCGCCGCTGGCGGTCTTTCTCTGTGGCAAACCCTTGATTGGCCTGCTCAATATCGTACTGACGCTGTGCTTTTGGGTACCTGGGGTGGTGCATGCACTATTTGTGGTGCACAGCCACCTAGCCGACAAGCAAACTCAAAAGATCGTCGATGCCATCGAGAGAAATGCGGACTGACCGCTTATTGACCCACCTGAGATCACTATGAATAAGCTCTTTAAATTCAGCTGCCTACTACTACTGAGCGCGACCCTAGCCGGTTGCGAAACGACCTACTACAACGCCATGGAAAAGGTCGGTTTTCACAAACGTGAAATATTGGTCGACCGTATCACCGCGGCCCAGCAAGCGCAGACCGAGGGCCGGCAGCAATTTAAAAGTGCACTGGAACAATTTCGCTCGGTGGTCAACTTTGATGGCGGTGAACTAGAGCAAATCTACCACCGACTCAATGACGAGTTTGAGCGCAGCGAAGCGGTAGCCGCTGAAATTAGCGAGCGCATTAACTCGGTAGATGCAGTGGCCGAGGCATTGTTCGATGAATGGAGTGAAGAACTCGATCAGTACAGTAATGGCAACTTGCGCCGAGACAGTGCCAGACAACTACAAGACACCCAGCAGCGCTACCAAAGACTACTAACGGCTATGCGCAAGGCCCAGAAAAGTATCGACCCGGTGCTCGATGCGCTCAGAGACAATACCTTGTACTTAAAACACAATCTCAATGCCCGAGCTATTAGCTCACTAAAAGCCGAGTTGGGTACGGTCAACCGCAATGTATCGGCACTGATTACCGCTATGGATCAAGCTATTGCCGAGTCCGACAGTTTTCTCAAACAATTTAAAAGCAGCTAGCTGGCGGTCATTGTAGGTCGAATTTTAACCCGATAGCCAGACCACTTTGATAGCATTGACGGCACGTGGTGGGTTAAAACCCAGCCGCTACAACAGTGCCCTAGTGCTCGGTGGGCACTGTTTTAGCCACCAGCGCAGCCCCCGTTCTAAACTTCTGGGTTGCGCTTGTCGCCGGTTTTCTTTGCAGTAACACCGCTGAGGTCACTAGGCCCTGCGCTGGGCTGAGCGGTTTTAGCCTTGGCCTTAAGCCAACCCTTCAACGATTTTTTCAACCGCTGTTTCGCTTCATAAAAATACAACGGCAGCCGCCACCAACGCGAAACAACCGCACCAAAGTGATTATTGTATTGCTCGATAAAGCGCTGCCGATCGGCCCAGTCGAGCTTATAGCAAATACGCATCAAATCGATAAAGCGCTGCCGCGGCAACAAACGCTGGTTAAAGCCCATTTGTGCCCGGCCGATATCAATCATATAGAACTCAGCGGCACCATGCTCATCCATAGTAATCATCAAATTGCCGCTCGACAGATCGCGGTGAATAATTCGCTGATTATGCATATTACAGATAAATGCCGCCAACTGAGAAAACCACTGATCGCGATCCAAGCCCCGGTAGCTTGCTTCGCCGCGATTGAGTGCCGCAAACACATCCCTAGCCGAGAATGCATTGGCTATATACCGGCACAGATAATAATTTTCTTTGATACCGCTGTTGTTGTAGCGTTCAAAATAAGCCACTGGTGCTGGAGTCTGTACCCCGCAGCGCAACATAGCCGAGGCATTGTCCCAGTGCCGCTTGCCCTTACTATCGACAAAGCGGTAAGTGAACTTTTTTATCCCCTTCGCTCGATTGAGTTTAATAGTGAGCTGGCCCAGTGGTTCAGTTTCAGCTCGGTCGAGGCCGCCAGTAGTCTCGCTCGCAGCCACCGTCCACAACTTATTGCGGGTATCTCGCAGCACTTTATTAACCGTTTTTTGAGCAACAGATTCCGGCAGTAGCTCGGCGCATAGCGCATCGAGATCATTACCGTTGTTAAGCACTAACGCTCCGCGCCACTGTGGCGTATGTACTGGCACGCACTGCTGCCCACTTATTGACTGCACTACATTACCGCTAGGCTGTAATGCAATAATCGTTTCACGGCAAGGCCTCACAGCACTTTGCCGAGAGTCCATAGCCAAAAACAAGGGCTGCTCAGAAAATACCTGCGGTCGGTAATTCAGTGTTTTTCCGGTACTGCCTGTTATTTCGACAGCGGACATGTGCTCGGCGTTCCAACTTGGATACAGGCAATCTAGTCGCTCGCTCTGACCGTCACGACACCACACAATATGGTATTCACGGTTTTCTTGCTCAAAAATAAAGTGATTAATACCGTTGTCAGCACTGACCCCCTGCAGGCAGACGCTGCCACTAAGTTTGGCAATTAAATACCCTAGCGCGTAATAAGCGGGATGCTTTTGAAAGTCGTCGACCGAGCCAATAATCTCTTTGTAGTAACTGACATTATCAATCAGTGGGTAGCCTTCACCGCCGCAGTCGATAAGTCCATCACGGTTGGAAACTAACGGCCCCCAGTAAAGCCGCTCCATCGCGCCACTGGTAGCCGCCAGCACGATATAGCGCAGCAGATAGTCCACTTTTTTCTGCTGCGGGTCCACCGCCCAGCGTGCTAGACGTTTAGTAGTCCAACAAGTGTAACTGCAGATAAAGCGCTCGGCGCCGAAGCGCTTGCCAATAGCATCAAGTACACGGATTTTTTTAATAAGATTGAACTGCAACGGTTTTTCCAGAGCACGGCCCAATACCCGATGATCAAAGGATTCGGGTTCGATGACTCGCTCGACAAACAGATTGTCGGTGTGAATGTCTGGCGCACCACCAGCCCGCGCCATCGCCGCCAGCAAGGCAATATTGTATAGCGGCTCAAAATCAGAGACATTGGGCCCTGCCAGCACCACCTCAAAAGCGCTGGCCTGCTCACTGGCCAGCTGCCAGGCGAGTAAAAACCCACGGTGACTAAAGCCGGACCAGCGCCCCCGATTGGGCGTGTTACCTATTTCAAAGATCGCCACCTGACCTTGGTACTGAGCCAATACATCACCGACAAAGGTCTGCCATTGCCGCTGTGCCGGCTCGCTATCAGGCAGTTCACTGGCCTGCTGCGCTGCGGGGAACAAGTTCAACAGCACCGCTATATCGGCGGCCAACAACTGTTTTAACAACCGTTCGGAGTCGCCACCGGGTGACTCGTAGCTGTAATCCATGCGCACATTGCGGATATTCAATTCGCGCAGGCAGTCCAGTGTGTAACTGTCGCTGCGCGGGTCTTTCGAGGGCGCAACGTTGATACCAAAAAA
>JBLHLU010000223.1:0-6820 GCA_047623385.1 Paraglaciecola psychrophila | reverse complement strand
TATAGCCAAACTTTCCTAGATCTGCCAACCCCCAACTAAACATAACCAGCGCCGGCGCCACCCCAAAAGACACCATATCTGACAAGCTATCGTACTCAGCACCAAACTTGCTCTGGGTATTGGTCAGCCTGGCAACCCTTCCATCGAGACCGTCGAGCACCATGGCGATGAAGACGGCGATCGCCGCCGCCTCAAAACGGCCATCCATACTGGAGACAATAGCGTAAAATCCAGCGAACAGCGCCGCTGTAGTAAACAAGTTGGGAAGCAGATAGATGCCTCGACGACGCACGGTCTGTCCGTCTACCGAAACCTCTTCCTCGTGCTCGTCGATCAGCGTGAGGGACTCTATCCCCGATTGTTGCTCACTGCTTTCGGTGTTGGACTGTCCCTCAATGGCATCGTGCTCAGCGGGTATTGGTGGCTTGTCACTCATAAAATGGGTTCTTCCGGCGGTAAATGTTGGCCTATGATAGATTAAAAGTCGCTGCGATACGATGCCCGTGCACAATCCCAAAAAGCTTTCACCAGTGGATTTTCCAAGCGCTGCTGCGAGGCGCTCACCCCGACGGCAAAGGCAGTCAAGGCCGGCTTTACCTCCAACACCCGTACATTCTCTTTCAGCGGGCTGTTGTTTAGCACCAACTCCGGTACTACACCCAGGCCAAATCCCAGCCCCACCATACTGACAATCGCCTCGTGGCCGCTAACTTGGGCGTAGATATCTGGCTTAGCGCCCTGTGATCGAAACCACTGGTCGAGCCGTGTTCTGGCCAGCCCACGCTCGGAAACCACAAAAGGGATATCGCCCCAGGGTACCGCCACCCCCCGCTCAAGTAGCGGGCTGATCTTGCGCGCCACAGCACAGTCCATCGCCGGACCGATAAATAACAGCGGCGAGTGGGTTAATACTTCGAAATTCAATCGCGGCGGCAGTTTGTCGGGCCTGGCCACAATCGCAACATCATCCTGCCCGGTCAGTAAATGGTCAATAGCGTCGGCCTGATCACCGGTTCTCAGCTTGATATCAATATCGGGGTAGCGGTGCCTAAAAGGCTCCAACACCGGCGACAATACGCTATAAGCCGCAGTCACTGAACAAAACAGGCTGATTTGACCACGCAGATGCTGACTGTCTAGCGCGGTCGACTCACGAAAAGACTGCCATTGCCCGAGTGCCCCACTGGCATAAGCTTGAAATTGCCGGCCGACCTCGGTCATGCGCACGCTACGATTATCGCGCTCTAGTAGGCGGTGACCCACTTCGAGTTCCATCCGCTTAATGGTGCGACTCACCGCCGAGGCGCTAATGTGCAGGGCCTCGCCAGTTTGGCCAAAGTGTAGCGTCTCGCTGAGACTCAAAAATAATTGTAACTCTCGGGTATCCATAGTTTATTATTGCATATTGCGCATCACTATATGGAGTTTATATCATTTTACGCAACACCTGTTTTTCTATATAGTGCCCGCCATTCATATTATTAACGCGCCGCTGGCGCTCACTGTCTAGGAGAGTTCTGATGGGACAAAACTATTTCAACACCCTGCCGTTACGTCTGCAACTGGAAGAGTTAGGTAAATGCCGCTTTATGTCGATGGACGAGTTCGAGGACGGCTGCAACTATTTAAAGGGTAAAAAAATCGTCATTGTCGGCTGTGGCGCCCAGGGTCTGAATCAAGGCCTAAACCTGCGCGACTCTGGCCTCGACGTATCCTACACTCTGCGCGCTGCAGCGATCGCAGAAAAACGTCAATCCTGGATGAACGCCAGCGAAAACGGCTTTACTGTCGGCACCTATGAAGAATTAGTACCCAGCGCCGATATCGTGATGAATCTGACCCCAGACAAACAGCACACCGACGTGGTCAACACCATTATGCCACTGATGAAGCAAGGGGCCTGTCTCGATTACGCCCATGGTTTTAACTTAGTCGAAGAAGGTATGCAAATTCGCAAGGACATCACTGTAGTAATGATGTGTCCAAAGTGTCCCGGTTCTGAAGTGCGCGCCGAATACGTACGCGGATTTGGTGTGCCCACGCTGATCGCGGTACACCGGGAAAACGATCCCAATGGCGACGGCATGGATATTGCGAAGGCGCTTGCCTCCGGTACCGGCGGCGATCGTGCCGGAGTATTAGAATCATCTCCCATTGCGGAAGTGAAATCTGACCTAATGGGCGAGCAGACTATTTTATGCGGCATGCTGCAGACCGGCTCCATCTTGTGTTTCGACAAGATGGTTGAGCAGGGTATCGACAGCGGCTATGCCTCTAAGCTGATTCAATACGGTTGGGAGACTATTACCGAAGGCCTGAAAATGGGCGGCATCACCAACATGATGGATCGTTTGTCCAATCCAGCGAAGATCAAGGCCTTCGAATTGGCTGAAGAACTCAAAGACATCATGCGTCCACTGTATCAAAAGCATCAAGATGACATTATGAGTGGCCACTTCTCTCAGACTATGATGGCAGACTGGGCTAACGATGACGTTAATTTGTTGGGCTGGCGCGCGGCTACCGCCGAGACCGCCTTTGAAAAAACCACCAATAGCGAGCAGGAAATTAGTGAGCAGGAGTATTATGATCACGGCATTTTGATGGTAGCCATGGTCAAGGCCGGCGTTGAACTAGCCTTTGAAACAATGGTTGACGCTGGTATTTTAGACGAGTCGGCGTACTACGAGTCGCTGCACGAGACACCACTGATAGCCAATACAATCGCCCGCCGTAAACTGTACGAAATGAATGTGGTCATTTCCGACACGGCAGAGTATGGCTGTTACTTATTTGACCACGCCTGCAAGCCACTACTCGCTGACTTTATGACTAAAATCAGCACTGACGTTGTCGGTAAAGGGCTAGGCTTGAACGATCTTGGCGTCGACAACCTGGAGTTGGTGGCGGTCAACGATGCTATTCGCAACCACCCCGTTGAAAAAGTAGGCGCGCAACTGCGCAGCTATATGACCGCGATGAAAAAGATCATCTAACAAGATGATTTAACCTAGCACAGCAATAAAAAAGGCCGTCAATGACGGCCTTTTTTATGTTCAACGAATACTCAATATAGTTTTCAGCAGAGCTATGCCCGCTTGTTTTTTTCCAGACACCAGCCGGTAATATCCTTACTGCTTAGTGCCGGCGAGTAGTATAGACCCTGAATCATATCGCAGCCCAAATCAGTTAGCAGCGTGGCCACTTCTTTGTTATCAATAGCTTCAGCGGTAACACTCATCTCGAAATCGTGCCCGAGGTGAATAATCGAGGCGACAATTTTTTGCAGCCCGATGTCCTCACATAAATTTTCTGTCAAACAACGATCGATTTTCAACTCAGTAAAAGCTACACGACGAAAATTGCTAAGAGAGCTATACCCGACTCCAAAGTCGTCTATAGACAAACCAAAACCTTTAAGGCGCAGTCGCGCTAGGGTCTCGGAAACATCCGCATTGTTAGACAACGCCATACTCTCGGTCACCTCCAGCGATACTTTTGCCGCCGGCACCCGGTATTCATCAACTAGATCCGATAGCTGCTCGATCCAATCAAAATCAGCCAGTTCCAGCATAGTAATATTAATCGACACGCCAATATCAAGGTCATTATCACGAAAACGCCTGAGCTGCTCGATCGATTGACGAATAATCAGCTTCGAAAATTGCGCCAAATTCCCACTGTGCTCCAGCATCGGCAAAAAACCGCTGGGATAGACCTCGCCATGCACCGGGTGATGCCAGCGCGCCAGCGCCTCTACGGCTACCACATACTGCTCGGGGCCGGTCGCCACAATAGGCTGAAAGTAGGCGCAAAGCTCACCGTTTTGCAACGCCGCCGTCACTTCAATCGACGGTAACTGCTCCTCGAATTCCATCGCCGAGACCTTGACCGCCTCAGTGCGCTGATTAAAAAGACGGGTAAGTGCAGAATTTAACTCAGCAACGGCAACCGGTTTAGAATAGGCTCCGAGCAAGTTATAGCCACACTGCTGGGCGGCCAGTTTAATGGTAGCTAACAACAGCTCGTCGACGGCACTAACCACCACAATAGCGGGCATTCGAGTACAGCAACCCTCGGCCAAACGCAAAAACTTGAGGCCGTCCATGTCGTTCAGAATCAAGTCGACAACCATTATATCGAAGCGCGCGGGGTTTTCTTGCAGTTGTTTTAGGGCTTCGCCACCCTCAGCCACCGCAACGATATTACCAACGCCTAACTTGCGAAATTTTGCCGTTAAAATTTCTCGCTGAGTGGTATGGTCTTCCAACAGCAGCAAAGAGACATTGGAAAACCACGACTCTTTATTTTTCGTATCCAGTATACTTGCATCATCTGGCATCGACGGCATGATTCCTAAAAATTGGGAAATAACGGCTGCGCCGGAGGCAATGTAGCCCTAGCGCAACGTCAATGGTAACAGTCAGGATAAAAAAAAGCCTAGAACCCGGTCACAACTTGAGCGAGCTATCACAAGCCCCGGTAATAAAAGCACGCTTTTAACCAAGGCAGTTCGTTGTGACCAGACCTTTTAGACGCTCAGGTTCTTTTCACCCCGAGCTATACCGCAGGATCCGCTGCGCACTACTTCCAGTATCGACGCATCGCCGATGGACTCTAAAAACGCATCGAGTTTATCGCAGGTCCCGACAATTTGAATGGTGTAAATAGCCGGACCCACATCGATGATCTGACCTCTAAAGATATCGGTACAACGCTTTATCTCTGCCCGCTGAGCACCGGTGGCACGCACTTTAACCATCATCAACTCGCGATCAATATGTGCGCCCTCAGATAGGTCGACCAATTTAACCACGTCGATCAGACGGTTAAGATGTTTAGTGATCTGCTCAATTTTCTTATCGTCACCTACAGTCGTTAGGGTCAGCCGGGACAGCGTACTATCCTCAGTAGGGGCAACATTGAGACTCTCAATATTGTAGCCGCGCTGCGAAAAAAGTCCGACAACCCGGCTCAGTGCGCCGGCTTCGTTCTCCATTAACACCGATATTATATGCCGCATCATGTCCGCTCCAACTTGCTCAACCACATGTCGCGCATAGAACCGTTGGGGGCAATATGCATAGGATAGACATGTTCTTCGCGGTCAATGTAAACGTCTAAAAATACTAAACGATCTTTTAAACTAAAGGCCTCGTCCATAGCTGCATCGAGGTCTGCTAAGTTGTCGACCCGAATGCCAACATGGCCGTAAGACTCTACTAATTTAACAAAGTCTGGCAATGAATCTTCGTAGACACTATGCGCATGGCGCCCCTCGTAGTTCATATCCTGCCACTGCTTGACCATACCCAAATAGCCGTTGTTCAAATTAATAACTTTTACCGCCATACCGTATTGAGTACAAGTAGACAGTTCTTGAATGTTCATCTGTATACTGCCCTCGCCGGTAACGCAGGCAACATCGCTATCGGGAAAAGCTAATTTGACGCCCATCGCCGCGGGCAGGCCAAACCCCATAGTGCCTAAGCCTCCGGAATTGATCCAGCGCCGGGGCTCGTCGAAGCGATAGTACTGAGCGGCAAACATTTGGTGCTGCCCCACATCAGAGGTCACGTATGCCTCTCCCTTAGTCGCCCGGTAGAGTGATTCGATAACTTGTTGCGGCTTAATCAGACCACTTTCGGTGTCGTAGCGCGGTGCTGTCCAAAGACCGTGCTTGCCACGCCACTCCTCGATTTGCTGCCACCAACTAGCAATCGCTGTGGTATCGGGAAGGCTCTGATCGCTACTCTGTGATTGCTCTATCTGAGACAACATATCCTGCAGTACCGAATCTACCGGACCCACAATGGGAATGTCGACAGTCACGGTTTTTGAGATAGAGGCCGGATCGATATCAATGTGGATGATCGTCGCCGAGGGACAAAACTTGCTGACGGTATTGGTTACCCGGTCATCAAAACGCACCCCCACCGCTAAAATCACATCGGCATGATGCATCGCCGTATTTGACTCGTAGGTACCGTGCATACCGAGCATGCCGATAAATTGCTTATCGGTAGCCGGATAGGCACCTAGGCCCATCAGCGTATTGGTTACGGGGTAGTTCAACGCTCTGGCCAAAGCGCGCAACTGATCGCTGCCGTTGCCTAAAATGACACCACCACCACTGTAAATAACTGGGCGCTTGGCACCCAATAGCAATTGCACCGCTTTTTTTATCTGACCGGAATGGCCTCTGCCCGCTGGCGTGTAGGAGCGCAGTTTGACCTTGTCAGGATAGATATATTCGTATTTATCAACCGGGTTAGTCAGGTCTTTAGGCAAGTCGATGACGACTGGGCCAGGCCGACCACTAGCGGCCAAGTAGAACGCCTTCTTAATCGTCGCGGGAATATCCTCGGCCCGAGTCACTAAGAAACTGTGTTTAACAATAGGCCGGGATATACCGATCATATCGGTTTCTTGAAATGCATCGCCGCCAATCAGGTGGCTTTGCACCTGGCCAGAGAGCACTACCATGGGAATAGAATCCATATAGGCGGTGGCAATGCCGGTAACCGCATTAGTGGCACCGGGACCGGAGGTCACTAGAACCACACCAGGCTTACCGGTGGCTCGGGCATAGCCGTCGGCGGCATGAGTAGCTGCCTGCTCGTGACGAACTAGAATATGGGGTACTTTACCACTGCGAAATAACGCATCATATATATGTAATACGGCGCCGCCGGGATAACCAAAAATAAATTCAACACCTTCGTCTTCCAGTGCGCGGGCGATCATTTCACCGCCAGATAACATCTCCACTGTGTATTCCTCGCTGTATAGCGTTTATATAATGTGGGGATGTAACAAC
>JBLHLU010000222.1:0-6824 GCA_047623385.1 Paraglaciecola psychrophila | reverse complement strand
AAAGAAAAACTATGTTGCGATTGAACGAAATAAAGCTGGCCCTGGAGCACAGCAGTGAAGATCTCTTGGCTGCCATATCGCTTGACCTGGGGCTCGCTGCGGAATCGATTCAGGCCTACCATGTTGTTAAGCGCAGTTATGATGCCCGTAAAAAAGGCAAGATTTTGCTGATTTATCAACTCGATGTTGAGTTGGGTCAGTCACTTGAAGAGTCGCTGTTGGCCGAGCAAGCTGCGTCTAAACGCGGCGGGCGTACTTTGAGAATCAGCCCGGATCGCAGCTATCAGTTTGTCGCCCAAGCTGAAGCTAGCTTCCCCAGTGGGCAACAGCAGCGGCCGCTGGTTATTGGCTTTGGTCCCTGCGGTATTTTGGCGGCGCTATTGCTGGCGCAAATGGGCTTAAAACCTATCGTATTGGAGCGCGGCCGAGATGTTAGACAGCGCACTAAAGATACCTTTGGGCTGTGGCGCAAACGCAAACTCGACAGTGAGTCGAACGTGCAGTTTGGCGAGGGCGGTGCCGGCACCTTTTCCGACGGCAAGCTCTATAGTCAGGTCAAGGACAGGCGCCACCTAGGTTATAAGGTGTTGCAGGAGTTTGTAAAATCTGGTGCTCCAGAAGAGATTTTGTATGTTAGCAAGCCCCACATTGGTACCTTTAAACTGGTTACCATGGTGGAGAAAATTCGCGCTGAAATTATTAGCCTCGGTGGCGAAGTGCGTTTTGAACAAAAAGTTGAAACACTGCAGCGCTCGGTCGACAGCAGTGGCCAGGGCTACGTTAGCGGTGTTAGCTTAGCCAATGGCGAACTGATCGAGAGTCGCCATATCGTATTGGCAATAGGTCACAGTGCCAGAGACAGTTTTCAAATGCTGTTAGATCAAGGGGTGAGTATTGTGCCCAAGCCCTTTTCAATTGGCTTTCGCATTGAACATCCGCAGTCAGTTATCGATCGCGCCCGCTTCGGAGCGCAGGCCGGGCACCCGATTTTGGGGGCTGCGGATTATAAGTTGGTCTATCACTGCGACAATGGCCGCAGTGTCTACAGCTTTTGTATGTGTCCGGGGGGCACCGTCGTTGCCGCCGCCTCAGAGCCAGGGCGGGTGGTCACCAACGGTATGTCGCAGTATTCGCGCAATGAGCGCAATGCCAACTCGGCGATCGTGGTAGGCATTGATCCGGAGCGCGACTATCCGGAACACGTATTGGCGGGTATTGATTTACAACGGACGCTAGAGGAGAAGGCCTTTGCGATGGGTGGCGAAAATTATGATGCCCCAGCGCAGTTAGTTGGTGATTTTTTAGCCGGTAGACCATCAACCGAGGTAGCGTCGGTGACCCCATCGTATAAACCCGGCGTTCGTTTAGGCGATTTATCTGCATCGCTACCGGACTTTGCGATAGCAGCTATTCGCGAGGCCATTCCCCACTTCGATAAACAGATTAAAGGCTTTGCGATGAGTGATGCGGTGTTGACTGCGGTGGAGACCCGTACCTCTTCGCCGATCAGTATTGACCGGGATCGCAACTTGGAAAGCATTAATACCAAGGGCCTTTACCCCGCCGGGGAGGGAGCCGGTTATGCTGGTGGTATTTTGTCGGCGGGGATTGACGGTATAAAAGTGGCGGAGGCGCTGGCTTTGGACTTATTGCTACCCAGCTCAGAGCAACTAGGCGCAGAGCAACAGCATAAGGCATCCGTTAAGCTATGACATTAATGAGTATCGATAATATTGAAAAGACCTTAGCTGACCCCGGCGGGCAACCCTTTGTGCCGGGCGGGCAGGCTCGCCACGCGGCTGTAGCGGCGATTATTCGCCCCGGCGCCGGTCACACTGAGCTGCTGTTTATTCTGCGCTCAAAAAAAGAGGGTGACCCTTGGTCGGGTCAAATGGCGTTTCCCGGTGGTCACTACGAAACTGAAGACAGTTGTTTACGCGAGACCGCCGAGCGAGAAACTTGGGAAGAAATTGGTTTGGACCTAGTGCGCGATGGCCGCTACCTGGGCAAACTGGAGGACGTTAATGCTACGCCGAGAGGTTCTGCGCGTAACATGGTGGTGTCTCCCTTTGTGTTTTTATTGGAGAACTCTGAGGCTCAGGTCAATATGAATTATGAGGTGGCCGATGTACTGTGGACGTCGTTAGATGCGATGCATGCGGGGTCTACGGTCACCACCTTGGACTATGAGATGCAGGGTCAGCGGCAGTCTTTTCCCGGCTACAGTGTCGGTGAACAGGTAGTCTGGGGGTTGACGCTGCGCATGTTAGACCACTTTTTTACGCGCATAGACGGCCAGTGGCAGCCCACCTATGAATAGCGCTACGTACTAATACCGTCTTTATCTTCATTGTATTAAGCTGCTAGGGCCTAACATCACGATTCAGGGTTAGGCCTTAGCAGTTATATCTAGCCCGGTTCTGATCTGCAATGAAAACCGGTGCAGACCCCGACCCCGACCCCGACCCTGCTAGGTGATAAGATAAAAAACACTTGGGGTAAAGCGTATAACCGTTACTATTGCCACAGCCACAGCTAGAACGGCGATCAACACCTGCGATAGTCCTCAGTTTGGAAAATACACATACTTATCAGTTTCTGCATAGGGTTCGCCACCGTGTTTATCGATACGCTGGGCTGAATTGATAAAGCTGGGCCAAGCAGGGGGTGCTTGCTCGGCATTGTGGTTCGCGAGTAAGGCTTCTAGCTCCGCCACTTTTATGGCATTTACTTTCGCCAAATTATTCTGTTCAGTCGGGTCTGTGCCTAGCTCGAACAACCATTTTAATTGTGCGGCGCCGGGGCCATTTTTAGCATCATCGGAGCGGATCAACTTCCAACCTTTGTGTAATACACTTTGATGTGTGCCCTGTCGCCAAAACAAGGTGTCATGGGGTGCGCTTTGGTTTTCACCGGTGATATATGGCAATAGATCTACGCCATCCATTTTTCTGTCGGTGGGTATTTTTGCACCACCAGCACTAGCAAAAGTGTTAAATAAATCGATGTGGTGAATGGGTTTTTTAAAGACGGTTCCCGCTACTATTTTGGCCGGCCATTTCGCCATATAGGGCACATGAGTACCGCCTTCAAAATGGTTTAACTTCCAACCACGGTAAGGCTTATTAATGTCTGCTAAGCGAATATAGCCGGCACCGCCGTTGTCACTAGTAAAAACAATAAGTGTGTTATCACTTAAGCCATTGGCTTCCAGTGTTTCTACAATAGTGCCAACACTTCTATCTACAGCTTTAATCATGGCAGAATAAACGCGCAAACCATGGTCTTTGATATGGCTTAATGAGTCGTAGTCGGCTTTGCTGGCCTGTATCGGGTTATGTATGCCCCAGTGTGCCAAATATAAAAAGAAGGGCCGGTTTTTGTTGGCTTCAATAACTTTAACCGCTTCGCGGGTGTAGTAGTCGGTTAGGTAGCCATCGGGTTCAAATTCATTGCCGTTAAAACGTGCTTTGTAGGACGCCGTTGCCCACACCATTTTCTCAATACTTTCTTCAAGCACTTTATAGTTCACCACTTGCGGATGGTCTTCGGGTAGATACAAAGAACCCGCCAACTCTAAGCTGTCGTCAAATCCCTGAGCTTGCGGGCGCATATCACCGGTCGAGCCTAAGTGCCATTTACCAATAAACGCGGTGTAGTAGTCTTCAGTTTTTAAGGCTTCAGCAATGGTTATTTGGGTAGTGTCCATCCCCAGTAAATCCATAGTGGGAAGCGTGTCGGCGATATCGGTATCAATAAAGTTTGGCAATGGTTTAGGACTGGTCTCTTGCATCCAGTTAAAAATAACTGGGCCTAACTTGAAAATGGGTGTGAACTCGAAGCCAAAGCGAGTTGAGTAGCGGCCTGTCAAGGCGGTTGCACGTGAGGGTGCGCAAACTGAATTTGCAGCATAGCCATTGTCAAACCTAACGCCTTGTTGGGCGAGGGCATCTATATTGGGGGTCATCAGGCTACCGTCGCCAGCGCCGCCGTTATACAAAGACACATCGTTAAAACCCATATCATCTGTCATGATAAAAATAATATTAGGTCGGCGCAGGCTGGGTGTTAGCGCAGCAGTCGCCGGGCCCTGCGACCACTCAATAGGTATGTTAGGCGGTACGGCATTAAAATTGATGGCAATAGGTGCCGCCCAAACAATAAGATTGACTCTGTTTTGCCACGCAATACTGGTGGCTATGGCAATAATGAGAGTCGCGGCAAGTAGTTTTTTCATGGCAAGTTATCCCGTAATTCAAACCTGTAAGATATGCCTTAGGACGGTTATGCAATTATTATCAGAATTCAGGCATCAGTTATTATTTATTATTCATCGCAGCTGGGCATAACAAGATGCTGAAGCGGCGGTATTACTATGGCTTAAAAAGGCAGCTATGCACCACAGTATTATTGGCTATTGGCATAATAAGTGTCAATAGCTAATAATGCAGCAACTGCGAACGAATCTACAGCCGGTGATTACCGACAAGCTAAGCCCTGCAAGATCGGTACAGGTTGATGGGCCTGCCCGAATTTGGCTACTCGATAGCAGTGCGCTCAGTACAGCACTAGCAAACAGTTCCGCATCAATGGATGGACCGCTTCAGTGGTAACAAGGCCTGCGCCGAGCGCGGGTAAGCAAGCCTAAACAGTATGCTATAACAAACAGCGTTAAATCCGTTTTCGGCGCGTTTTACCTCGATGCCGGTTCCAGTTCTAAATCATTTGATATTTTAATGTTACGATTTTGTCCGTGTCGGCTCATCAAGCCTGTCCACGCACTGTAATAAAAGGATTTGTTCTGGGCCAATTGCAGGCATTCCCAAGACAGACTAGGCAAGACAAACTAGGCAAGACAGACTAGGCAAGCCTGCTATCGAGACAGCCGCCGCCTTTGTTGGCAGTACTCATCGGCACGGATGCGCAGGGAGTCGAAGTACTTAAAGACCTCTAACAAGTCGTTGCGTTACACTGCAGGCAGTCAAAGATAATAATAAAGCGAGGAAAAGCAAACATGACCGATACAGCAACGGCGGATCTAACAGCAATGGCGGCATCTGATGATGCGGCTGCTAACCCCCAGCCTGAAAACCTAAAGTTCGATGTGCAAGCGCTGCGGGAAAAATACCAGTTTGAGCGCAACAAACGCATGCGCGCAGAAGGCAGCGAACAATATCAAGAAGTTGCAGGTGATTTTAGTCACTACATTGACGATCCTTATGTGGCAGAACAGACCCAGCGCGAGCCACTTACCGACGACGTCGATGTGGTTATCATCGGCGGTGGTTTTGGAGGGCTAATAAGCGCAGCGCGGTTTACTGAACTGGGCATCGACAACATTCGTATCATCGAAAAAGGCGGTGACTTTGGTGGTACTTGGTACTGGAATCGTTATCCCGGCGCCGCCTGTGACACCGAGTCGTACATCTATCTACCCTTGCTAGAAGAACTCAACTTCGTACCCAAAGAAAAGTACACGCACGCGCCAGAGATACTGCAGCACTGCCGCAACATTGCTGAACACTACAACCTGTATCAGCGATGCTGCTTGCAGACCGGGGTTAACGCACTGGAGTGGGACGAATCGGCGGCACGCTGGAAGGTGAAAACGGATCGAGGCGACATTATGCGTGCGCGCTTTGTGGTTATGTCGAACGGACCAATGAACCGACCCAAGTTACCGGGTATTAAAGGTATCGGTGATTACCAGGGTCATACCTTCCATACCAGTCGTTGGGACTATGATTACACCGGCGGCACCTCAGAGGGGGGACTACACCAGCTGCAAGACAAGCGCGTTGCCGTCATCGGTACCGGTGCGACAGCGGTACAATGTGTGCCACATGTGGGCGCATCAGCCAAAGAGTTATACGTCTTTCAGCGCACACCGTCCTCCATCGATGTGCGTGCGAATCGACTGACTGATCCTGCGTGGGCAGCAAGCTTAAAACCCGGATGGCAGCGTGAGCGTATGGAAAACTTTAATATCTTGTGCTCAGGCGGCGTGGTGGAAGAAGATTTGGTGAATGACGGTTGGACCGAGATCATCAGAAATTTAGTTTCAATGGCGAACTACCGCGGTAAAAACACCCAATGGGATGAAGTGCCCAAGTTGATGGAGCTTGCAGACTTTCAGAAGATGGAACAGATTCGTGCGCGAGCTGAAGAGCTGGTCGACGACCCCGCTACCGCAGAAGCACTTAAGCCTTATTATCGGCAATTTTGTAAGCGCCCCTGCTTCCACGATGCCTACCTGCAGACATTCAATCGCGACAATGTGCAGCTTATTGATACCCGAGGTAAAGGTGTTGAGGAGATCACCAAAACGGGCATTGTTGTAGACGGCACAGAATATCCCGTTGATTGCATTATCTTCGCGACTGGCTTTGAGGTTGGCACCCAGTACACCCGCCGTGCTGGTTATGACGTAACCGGTAAAGACAAACTTAAGCTCAGCAGTAAATGGGAGCAAGGGGTACGCACCCTGCATGGCATCCATACTCATGGATTCCCGAACATGTTCACCATCAGTAATTCGCAGTCGGGCTTTACTACTAATTTTCCGCACTCTATGGACGAAACCGCACGACACATAGGCTATATTCTCGAACGCTGTTTCTCAGAAGGGATCAATACTGTCGAGGCAACAAAGGCCGCTGAAGATGCCTGGGTGGAGGAGATTATTGCGGTGTCGCGCTATAACGAAGACTTCCTGGCAAGCTGCACCCCTGGCTACTTCAACAACGAGGGTCAGCCGAATCCGAAGAGCATTCAGAACGGGCCCTACGGGAAAGGATCGCGGCCCTATTTCAAGATCACGCAAG
>JBLHLU010000221.1:0-6858 GCA_047623385.1 Paraglaciecola psychrophila | reverse complement strand
TTTAATGTGCCTGCTAAGTCTATGCGTACTGCTACCCTTTTCACTGATTCGTTTCATTCAAGGTGATTACATTGTTGCCTCTGTAGAGGCCTTGGGGGTTTTAGCTAATGCCACTTTTTTAGCCCATGTCTATCGAACTGGCAAAACAGTTGCTGCCGGCGTTATTCTGGCAATAATTATGTTCTTGGGCATTAGCATCATTATTATATTGCAAGGGCCAGCCTCGCTACATTTTCTCTACCCTGCAATAGTAGCAAGCTTCATCATTATACGACCTCATATCGCATTGGCGTTTTGTCTGGCTAGCTCAGCTGTTGTGGCGGTACAAATAACGCCGCAAATAAGCCTGTCAGAAACGATAATTTTTATCCTCGCCAGTAGTATCTGCATATTTTTTTCCTACGCCTCTGCCGTTATCAGATCAAAACAGCGAGACAAATTGTTCGAATTATCGTCTCGCGACGGTTTGACCGGCTGCGGCAATCGACGAGCGATGGATGAAAGTATCGAGGCGGCTATACGCTTACACCAGAGAAACAACATCGATGTGTCACTGCTGATTATTGATTTAGACAATTTCAAACAGGTCAACGATCATCGAGGCCATGCTGTCGGTGACCAAATACTTCGCAATGTCAGTGCCGTGGTTTTATCGCGCATTCGCACAACAGACAGTATATTTCGCTATGGCGGCGACGAGTTTGTAGTACTACTTCCCAACTCCAACCTTGAACGCTCAATCGAGCTAGCGGAAAAATTACGGGCACTGGTTGAAGAACAAGGACAAAACAACCAAACCAGCGTTTCTATATCTTTAGGTGTCGCTCAATATCAGCAGGGACAGTCGGCAATACAGTGGCTCAGCAACGCCGATAGCATGTTATTGCAGGCGAAACGAGAAGGAAAAAATAAAGTTCTGTTCAATCGGTTATAATAATCTCACATCAACCCCTAAAAAGTAGTAGCGCAGGTGAATACAAAACGAATACACCAACTCCTCGGCATTGCTATGTTGCTGCCCTTATTATTGTGGTCGCTAACGGGTATTGTTTTTCTGATCAAGCCGGGGTACGAAGGGGCCTATCAAAAAATTGGTCCCAAGTTTTACGATATAGACACTGCGTTTAGTATTGTTCCCGCAAAAGGCTGGAGCGAAATGCGATTAGTGAAAACCGTATTGGGCTACCATCTTATTGTTAATGTTGACGGAACATGGCAACACCTTGATCCCAATACGCAACAACAAAAACCATTGCCGCAAATCGCTGAACTAAGGTTACTGCTCAGTGATGCGATGGCGCTAGATAGCGAACGATACGGCCTAATCACTGATATTATTGATAATACGGCCTATACCAATACCGGAATTGAGCTTAGTTTAGACTGGTCAAATTTAACCCTTCGGCAACAGGGCACAGATACCCAACTAATTCGTCTAATGTACAAAATTCACTATATTGAATGGTTCGGCGTTCCCTCTGTCGATAAAACAATTGGTGCCTTCGCTATCGCACTACTACTGATACTCTCGACGTTGGGCCTAACGCTATACCTTCGCGGAAAAAAAATAACTGAGCGCTAAGTTGAGCATGGCCGAGGGTATTATTGACTGTGCCTATAACAGTTGCGGTAGTGCATTGGGTGAGGCTAGCTGCTGTTAATATTTTTCCGAAAAGTTCTCCATCGAAAGAGGCCTCATTGGCCTGTTCACAGTATTAAATCAAAATTAACCTTATTCGCAGCCGGTGGAGCATCAGTGTCGAATGGCGGCGTAAGCTTGTTTACCATCAGCAATCTTTTACAACGTACAAGAGAAACTATCTTAGCTTATGACGCTGCCACCCAGACGGCGCGCAGGTAGCGGCGATATCAACGCCAATAGCCGATCACAGTGGCTCAGCATTAAACCTTGGGGAAATTTAAAAACCATTGAACGTCGGCCCGTAACACATTATGTTAAGGGTGTTAAAATGACTGTTTGGCAACAATACGGGAAGTTGCTGAGCATTGCTCTGTGTTACTGAGGGTCCCTTAGAATGGGCAAGCGAGTACTGCACGCTTAAGTGTTCAGCAAGCCACCCCGTTAAGAGTCGATGGCGACGACAGACTCCACCCACTATTACCACAGCGTGATTAGCTCGACGCCTCGAGCGTAATAATCGCTGGCATTTTTTGCACCCTTAGGCCTCTCCGCATCGGCTTTTATCTATAGACCTATATCTATACCTATAGACCTAGACCTTTCCATGTAAACCAATACACAGGGAACACAACCAGTGAAAAAATTATCCTTCGTTTTACTACTTGCACTACTATCAGCCTGCAGCAATGAGCAGTTGTATGGCGCCATGCAGGGCAGCCAGCGCATGGAATGCGCTAAACTGCCCCCAGGACACTACCAAAGTTGCCTCGCCGATCTCGACACTTCTTATAAAGACTATAAGCAGGATCGGCAAGATTTACTTAGAGACAGTAAGGCCTCGCGGTCTACCAGCAGTGAACAGCAGCAGTAAAAGAACAACAGCGATAAAGGAACACCTTCAATCTGCTTTTTTAGCCTTTATCTTTTTGCTGAGGATAGCTAAAAAATACTGACTTTTTACCGCTTCTTCGGAATCGACATTTATTGAGTGAGCCCTGTTTTCGCCAAGGCAAGTAACAACTAGGGCACGGACAGAGCATGGCATGGACAAAGCATTCGGCAGCAGCCAACTCACCACCAACCATGATCAGGGTTTTAGGCACACAAGCTTACCCAGCACTCTCAACGTTCAGCTCTCGGCGTTCAACTCTAAACGCTCAAAGCTCAACTGCCCTCACCATCGGCGCTAGCACAGTGCTATTGCCGCAGGGTATAGCGATCACTTGCCCTGCGGCGACCCACTGTGACGCGTCGCAAACGCTGCGGGGTTAGGCCCGCTCGAACAGCGCGGCAATACCCTGACCGCCGCCAATACACATAGTTTCCAAGGCATAGCGACCCTGGCGACGCTCTAGTTCGTTCAGCATCGACGCCAGAATACGACCACCGGTAGCACCGATCGGATGTCCCAGAGAAATACCGGAGCCGTTGACATTAAGCTTGTCGTTATCGTTCCAGTCCCAGCCTTTAAGCACCGATAACACCTGACAGGCAAAAGCTTCGTTGAGTTCAACTAAGTCAATGTCCTGCCAAGCTACACCGGTTCGGGCCAGCAGTTTCTCCACCGCCGGTACCGGCCCAATGCCCATAGTCGCTGGATGGCAGCCCGCAGCAGCCCAACCCACCATATAGGCCATCGGGTCCAGATCGAGTTCGGCGAGCTTGTCTTCAGCCACTACTAGACAGGCGGCGGCGGCGTCGTTTTGCTGTGAGGCATTGCCTGCGGTGACAATACCGCCGGGGGTAAGCGCATTGAGCCGGCCCAATGAGTCTACGGTGACTTCGCCGCGAATGCCCTCGTCGCGCTCGAATAGGATGTCGTCGCCCTTGCGCTGCGGCACTGACACTTTGACCAATTCATTGTCAAATTTACCCGCATCCCAGGCAGCGCTAGCGCGCTGGTGCGACTGCACCGCGTAGGCATCGGCAGCTTCTCGGCTAATATTATATTCGGTGGCCAGATTTTCCGCGGTTTCAATCATCCCAGAAATCTTGCCAAAGCGTTCCTCGGGCTGCGAGCATACGCGACCACGGGTCAAGCGATCGTGCATCGTCACCGAGCCGGAGCGAGCGCCGCCGCGCATGCTCGTAGTGTAATACTCAACATTACTCATACTTTCAGCGCCGCCGGCAATAACCACATCCGCTACCCCGGTCTGCACCATCATGGCTGCGTTAGCTACGGCTTGCAGGCCACTGCCACAACGTCGGTCAATTTGAGTGCCCGATACATGCAGCGGCAAGCCCGCCGCCAGCGCCGACCAACGGCCAATGCAGGGCGCCTCGCCATTGGGATAACCCTGCGCAAAAATCACTTCTTCAATCCGGTCGGGGTCGATTCCTGAGCGTGCCACCAGTTCTTTAATCACGATGGCACCCAAATCTTGTGCTTGCAGCGACTGCAAGCTGCCAAGGTACTTTCCAACGGGGGTTCTCAGTGGTTGAACAATCGCCGCTCTTCTCATTGTCGTATTTTCCTATGTGGGAGTTCATTTGATATCAGAAATAGTAGCACCCGAGGCGCTAATTAGGGAATAGCCCGCTGTGAATTAGAAAATACTGACTGCAGACTCATCAGCAGCCCAGCAGCAACTCGGCAGCACCCTATTGCGAGTATCACCAGAGCTGGTATTTATCCCGCCACAGCGATAGGGTTATGGCACTAGCCCGACATCAACATCAATATCAACAACCAGAACCACAACCACAACCACAAAAGTACTGCCTACACCCAAGGAGCCCAATATGACAAGCAGCGAAGCACCCGCAGAAAACACTCACTCAGGCAGCGATCACTACACCCTATACGGTATGGAATTATCATTGTATACCGGCAAAATTCGCAGCTATTTGCGCTATAAGCAGATTCCTTTTGATGAAGTGTTAGCTACCCGGGATGTTTATAAATCGGTTATTTTACCCAATGTGGGTAAAGCTATTGTGCCGGTTGTCGCCACCCCCGACGGGCAGTATGTACAAGACAGCAGCGACATCATCGACCTTTTGGAGCAGCGTGTTCCCGCGAGGCCAGTCTACCCCAGCAGCCCCAAGCAACGTTTGGCCGCTTTACTGCTAGAACAAATGGCTGACGAATGGCTAATTATTCCCGCCATGCACTATCGCTGGAATTTTCCCGACTACAACCAAGCCTATCTAGAAAAAGAATTTGGCGCAGGCTCTAAACCGGAGCTGGATGAGGCTGGGCAGCGCGCCCAGGGTCGACATACCGGTTCGTTGTTTAAGGGGTCTGTGCCAATGCTCGGTGCCACCCCGGAGATGTTCCCCGCTATCGAGAGTTGGTACGAGCAGTTGTTAGATCAACTCAACAGCCACTTCTCCCGTCATCGCTTTTTACTGGGTGATGCGCCAACACTCGCGGACTTTGGTTTTATCGGCCCCTTGTATGCCCACCTAGGTCGCGATCCCTACCCAATGTTACAAATGCAATCGCGTGCACCTCATGTCTACCAGTGGGTTAGTCGCATGCGGTTACTGGACGAGCTGTCCTTCGGCCCGCTGTTGCCCGAGGATACTATTAGCCCAGAAATTGAGGCCATACTGGGCCGCATGTTTAAAGAGCAGTTCCCGGTATTACAAGATCTCGCAAACCAGTTAGATCACTGGGCCACTGACAATCCTGATACCGCGATACCGCGAGCCATCGGCATGCACACATTTCGTATTGGCGACAGCGAAGGCGAGCGCATGCTGTCACCCTTTAATCAATGGATGGTACAGCGGCCACTCGACTATTATCACCAATTAAATGGTTCGGCGCGCGCCAATACCGAGGCCTGGCTAGCTGATATTGGCGGCGAAGACGCGATGAATATGGTGATTAAAAGACCACTGATCCGGGTTAACAACAATTTGCAGTTTGCTTAATACGTGGTTTAAATAACTAGCTGGCGAGCACAGCGCAGTGGTGTTTTTACGGTGGCAGCCAGCCATCAGCATTGCCGGCATGCTAACCTTGCCGATATGCCAATGGCTGCTAGCCATTGGCATATCCAGATTGTTAGCCGACATACTTTACGGATCTGGTAACCCGTGCTGGCTGCACCCTTTAGCCGCTGCGGTTGCAGTTGCAGTTACAGTTACAGTTACAGTTACAAAGTATAGCTTCGAGATGTAGCTTCGAGGTGTAGCTACGGGATGTAACTACGGGATGTAACTACAGGATGTAGTTTTCAACTCTAGTTACGCGCCGAAGCCACATCTTTAAACTAACTAATATCGTTATACGATGCAGTAACACAGTTCCGCCGAAAAACGTCACCGTGTTTTGTCATGACATAAATCGGATAGCGCCTGACATGAGCGCCGGCGGCGTTATTAAGAAGGTGCGTAATTCATACCACCGTCAATTTTAATAATCGCGCCGTTGGTAAAACTTGAGGCGTCGCTGGCCAAATAAAGCGCCGCTCCCACTATTTCATGGGCCTCACCGGCACGCTGCAGCGGAATCTTTTTCTTAAACACCTCAGTCATTGCCGCCATATCCCAAGCCTTAGAAATATCGGTTAAAAACGGTCCCGGCATAATACAGTTGGTTCGTACCTTGGGCCCTAGGGCATAGGCTAAACCTACAGTCAGGCTGTTAATGCCAGCCTTGGCAGCGGCATAGGGTATTTCCTTGGCACCGGGCATTTTTGAGCTGGTGCTACTGACATTGATAATAGAGCCGCCCTCGCCGGCGGCCATACGCTCCCCAATAACTGCCGCCAATCGAAAAGGCCCCGCCAGATTCACATCCATCACCTTGTCGTAAAGCTCCTTGCTAATGCTGGTTAGATTCTCGTAGAGCGGTGACATACCGGCGTTGTTTACTAACACGTCGACTTGACCGTACTCAGCATAGGCTGCCTCGACCAGCGCATCGCAGGCATCCCAGTCGCCAACATGACAGGCTACGCCAATACACTGCGCACCTAACTCGTCGCGCAATTCACTGGCCACCGCCTCACAGGCATCGGCTTTGCGGCTGCTAACCACCAGCTTGGCACCGGCTTCGGCAAAAGCTCTAACCATAGACAAACCCAAACCGCGGGTACCACCGGTCACTACAATTACTTTTCCGCTAAGATCAAAATGCTGTGCTGTTTTTTTATAATCCATAATAGTCTCTCAATTTTTGCCTTGAAATAATTTCTCAAACTGGCCAATGTTATGCAGTAATAGACCTTTTTCGTAGGTCGTTTTTACTACCACAGCCC
>JBLHLU010000220.1:0-6925 GCA_047623385.1 Paraglaciecola psychrophila | reverse complement strand
CTAGTACTGTTATATCTATGCTCGGGCTGCTGGGCTGCAGGCGCTTATTCAGTGGCCAGCCCTAGCCTGTATTACGCTATTCACCGCAGTGGGTGATTAACACTGATGTGCTCGGGCCAAGCTTTCCATTGAATTTATAGCTATTGAATTTACAACTATCCAATTTACTGCTGTCCAATTTACCGCTATAAAGTGTGTAGCTACCCGATGAACATTCACTCAACTAATACGTCAATACACGTTAAGCGAAAGCTATGACTGTTAAGTTACTCAGCGTTATAGAATCACGGCAGTGCGATGGGTTGCGCGAAGCACTGCAGACTACGGTTATCGGTTTTGTTATAACGGAGATCGTGCAGGGTTAAGCAGTCGAAGGTATCGGCTGACTCTTCGCTGTGGAGGTAAACGGGCCGCAATCGTTGAGTCTAAAACGCGTAGCAAAAAACACTGCGCTGGCAGCCCTACTGCCAGTAGCACAATTTTTTGTGAGGTTAACTGTTACGCTTGACTCGTAGCAAAGCTACAGGGAGTGGTTCCAAAGATATTTCGGCTGCGCCGATGGGATCGGCGAGCAACTAACGCTGTTGACGGAAGGTCTGGTGCCTATGGCCCCGCAACCGCACACCCAAATACTGGAAAAGTCTATTAATGCGATGCGGGCAATAGCAAAAGTACACGGGACTGACTGGAATGACCCTATGCTTGAAGATAGTCAGTATGACACCACTGAATCAACCGTAGATATCGATGTACTGCTGTCAGAGTGATGCGAGAATATATGCCTATCTATATTTCGATATTGAAATTACTGGGGAAAAGATAAACCGGTAATGCGGTTTTAAAAAGGACTTCGTGATCAATACGCGAGCACAGGAGTGAATGCCGGGCGGCACCCATTGCATGACTACAGGGCAAGAAGTCGCTAAGGTCCTGTAATAGTCAAGTATGTCTGTGACGCCTTTAAGTTAGTTGAGTCAATTTTGGCTGCTCTGTTCAGGCCTGATATAGCCCGTCAGAGAGTTGATTAATTTCGTTTGTTGTTGTAATGCCAGACATAATGTTCAGCGGCTGTGTTAACCGACTGCTGGTTGATAAATGTTAGTCGATTCAAATATTCACTTTTAAAATTTCTTAAAAAGCCGCTCTTGAACTGAGTTATATCAAGAATTCCCGGGCCGACTCTTGCTTGGCATGATGGCGTATAGTACCAAGGTTTATTTTAATAGGTCGGCTGTTTTTTGAGAGCCTTGATCACAATGAAACCGGTGTCGGTGAGTGGCAGGCTGTTGAATTTCTGCTGCATCGCTCAGGGCCTGACCAGCAAGGCGGGCATTGGGTGGCAATGACTGTGCATAGCCAAAGATCTCTCCTGGGCACTGATACAGTGTGCTAGCGAGGTAATTAAGCTTTTGGAAGTGGTCTTTTGATCGGTAATAACAATTTCATACAGGTGATCAATCGGCGGGCGTATACTTCTTGTTGGCTTGTAGTGCCCCTATAGCAGCTATGCTGCTATAGCTTACCCAATATTCTACAAAGGCACCACTACACACACTACTCGTTGCAATTTACTGCCGAGAGCCCAATGAGTATTACCGTTATTACTTTGTCGCTAAACTGTCTACGAACTTAGTCAACTCAGACTCAAATTCCACGTCAGCATTTTCAGTGCCCTCAATATAAGCCAGTAAATAATGCTGGAACATGCCGTCGAGTATCCAATAAGTATGATTGGCGTTAAGAGCCAGTGGGCGACCGATGAAATCTTGTATACGCTGGGCTATTGCGCTGATCATTTCAGACAGTGATTGGTCTAGCTCTGCGACCAGGGGGCGAAATTGCGGATCAAACATTGCTTGAGAGCGTATGTCATACCATAGACGATGGCTTTCGCTGTCGGATGAAACCGTGTTGACAAAATAACTGATGAAATCTCGTTTAAGCGTTTCAAGATCTGCTGCCGCTGCAACCAATTGGTTAACATCGTCGATAAAATGGCGTTTGTAAATGCGCACGCAATAGGCAATCAAATCATCTTTATCGAGGAAATAATAATGGAGAGTGCCAAGGGAGAACTCCGATTTAGCGGCAATATCACGCAAACTTGTTTTTGCGTAGCCAAATTCGCCTAATGCCGCTAACGTGGCTTCGGCCAACTGCTGTCTACGAACTTCAAATTTGTTAGGTTTATTGATTCGGCTTTCTAGTAGGGTCTTTTTTGATTTTAGCTGCACTATCGCCTCTTGTACCGTGGGTGATGAAGAGGATCGTATCGTCACCGCAAAAATTATTAATTACTTTTTATTCTTTTGCATCGTTCGGCTGCCATCGAGTATATCAGACTGGTGGTGGTTATCAATTTGTACTCAATACCGGCCAACCGCACGGACTGCTTATTACTCGTCGACGAGAACGATACCGGCCGCAAGTTGTTGGATTAATTACCGCTTGCGGCGTCTCTTTTACCCTTGCCACGGCTCATTTGTTGCTGCCGAAAACCCTATAATAACTATACTGTAATGCTTTGCTAATCATATGTTCAACAATATACGTACAATTGTACAAAAAAAATTGGACAGTTGTTCATATTTTTGTGTATGCTCCGATCACACCATCATAGCTAGAGATCTTGGTGGGGCGTAGCGAGCACAGCTTGAACCTACCGTTGGAAGGTGTTGGCCCCCTAGAGAGCTACTTTTAACAAGATAACAACGATAAGAGTACGGAATATGAAACAATCACGGCAAAAATCTCGAACGTTACTATTGGCGTTGGCAGTGTCTTCAGTCGCAGCGGGAGTTTTATTGATCAATACTGCCGCTGCCGGAGATTTAGAAGAAGTTATAGTCACGGCGCAAAAGACCAGCCAAAGCCTGCAAGATGTACCGGTATCTGTTTCGGCGGTATCTGGCGATAAACTGGCAAGTGCGGGTATACAGCGAGCCGAAGATCTATCGGCAATGATCCCCAACTTTAGTGTTCAGCAAGACCCTATCGGTGACAAAATCAACATTCGCGGTATCCAATCGGGCAACAACGCAGGATTAGAACAATCAGTTTCGACCTTTGTAGATGGCGTCTACCGTGGCCGTGGTGTTCAAGGCCGCTTTTCCTTTTTGGATGTAGGTCGTGTCGAAGTATTGCGTGGCCCTCAAGGTACGCTATTCGGTAAAAATACCATTGGCGGCGCGGTGAACATCATATCGGCTAAACCGACAGATTCCTTCGAAGGAAAAGTGACCGGTATTTACACCTTTGAAAATATGAAGCAATACGAAACAAACGGCTATATTTCAGGCCCACTTAGCGATGACCTCACTGGCCGGATTGCTTTTCAGTACCGCGATGACCAAGAAGGCTATATAGATAATGACTTTTACGGTGAGTCTAGCCCGCAAGCTGAAGAACTAGCGCTACGCACGACTTTACTATGGGACTTTTCTGACACTACACAAATAACATTCAAGCTCGAATACGGCGATTTCGATATTCAGGGTCAAAATTTTAGTACTATTGAGTCTGGCCCTATTGCGGCCTTTGGTCTTGCCGAAGAAACCTATACAAGCTCAAATATCGGCGATATCGACCCGGTGTTAGATATTGGTAGTAGCGGTATTTACGACGGTGACAGCTTAGAGCTTAGCTTTAACATTGACCATGAGACTGACAGTGGTGTGGTTACTGCTATCGGTGCCTATTCGTCGTATGAGTTTCAACGTGATTGCGATTGCGACTTTAGTCCTTTAGATCTCATTCGGTTCGATGACAATGAAGATTTTGAACAATACACTTTTGAAGTGAACTTTCAGTCACAAAATGACGGCTCGTTTAACTATATTACCGGTGCCTACTTTCTTTATAACGAGTTGCTGGCAGAAGCCGACACTTACTTTAATGTACGGGGTGATGCGCAGCTAGGTGATTTAGCTATAGACACCGTTCTAAACGGTGGCTGTGCTGCAGTGGGTGGCCAAACGGTTGCGCCAGGTGATCGCAGCTGCATCCTATCAGGGTTGGTTTCAGCTTTTGACGGAACACCGTTAGAGTATGTCGATTTTAATCGCTACCATTTTCTCGATCAGGAAGACACTGTTGCCGCACTGTACTTTCAAGGAACTTGGGATCTTAGCGAAACGGTTACAGCCTCGTTAGGTGCTCGATATACCCATGAAGAAAAAACCGCTACACAATCTGTTGTTGCAACGGATTACGGAACGCGAACTCCTAATGCGTTGTATGGTAATTCGCAGCTCTATGCAGACAATGGTGCCGCTAACCTTGAGCCTTTTTTGACATTAGGTGAAGCTTCTAACCACAGTAATGACCTAGAACGTAAAGAAAATAGCGTAACGTGGTCGGCTAGTGTTCAATGGCATGCTAGTGAGTCATCGATGTTTTACGCTTCTGCCTCTACCGGTTTCAAAGCCGGAGGATATAACAGTTTTGCCTTCACCGTTGACCCCGATGAAGCTGAATATGAAGAAGAAGAAGTGATGAGCTTTGAAGTCGGCAACAAACTATCGTTGCTTGACGGATCGGCTGAATTAAATATTGCAATTTTCCATTCTACTTTTGACGACATTCAAACAGCGTTGTTTACTGGGTCAACCGCATTCATCGTTCAAAATGCATCAAAAGCAGTCAGTGACGGGATTGAGATAGACGGACGCTGGGCGGCAACGGATAACCTACTTATCAGTGGTGGTATCGCTTATGTGAAATTTGAATTTGAAGATTTTGCAAATGCGGGTTGTTATGCTGAGCAGCTTCTCGACTTCCGTGTTGATACTAATAACCAATTGGCGACTCTGCAGGATTGTAGTGCAGCAGGAATCAATGATTTGTCCGGTCGTACCTCCGAAAACACACCGGAGATATCGGCTTCGTTGAGCTTTGAGCACACGCTGGCGGTCAACAATCGCCTTGAGCTACAGACTAATCTCGATCTTATTTACCAGGACGAGCAATATCGTCAAGCCGATCTTGACCCCGTTAGCCTCGATGATGCATTTTTGAAGGCTAATTTGTCCGCTACCTTGATCTCGCTTGAGTCGAATTGGGAGGTCTCAGTTTTAATCAAGAACTTAACCGATGAGGAAAGCTTCTCCTATGTTAATGACACCCCGTTAGTTGATGGCGCTCGTCAGTTTATTCCAGACCGCCCGCGCACTGTTGCTGTAAGCGGTACCTGGCGCTTTTAGCCATATCAGTAAGCGCTAATGATTGAAGTACTTTTCGGCAACTAACCGAGAAGTACTTCTACACTTTAGATTATTCTTCACAGCGCCAACAGCTAGCAACGAGAACAGGTTGGAAAATTAGCGCACACAATCTTTTGATCTATTTGAGCGCAATGTACTAAAATAGCGCCGCTGATAGTTAGCTCAAATTCGACGTCTATACAGTAGCTACCACTAATCTACCTGGAAGCGCCCGTACTTCAGGGTGAAAGCCTTGGCGGGTTTGCTCTAGGATAAAAACGGTAAGCCAATTGTGGTGGATCGTTTTAAGATGGCTTATAAAATAAACTGATAACTACTAGGAGAAGTAATGCCTATGTTAATAAGACTCATGTTACTAACAACCCTATTTTTGACCGCCTGCGGCCAGCAACAAGCCGATACCGAGGCTGCAACGGTCGTTAAACCGCCAGCTGACACCGGCGTCACTGCAGAAAAAATTATTAATGCAGAATCTTCTGGCTGGCTGTCCCACGGGCGTACCTACTCTGAGCAACGCCACTCCCCTGTAGCCAGTATAAATACTAAGAATGTTAAAGATTTGGGCATACTTTGGTCCTACGATCTGGGTACAAGCCGCGGTATCGAGGCAACACCTATTGTGCACGACGGGGTTATGTATGTGACCTCAACTTGGAATATCGTTCATGCACTGGATGCAATAACAGGCACAAAGCTATGGACTTTTGATCCAGTAGTCGACAAGGCACAGGCAGCCAAAGGCTGCTGTGATGTAGTAAATCGCGGTGTTGCGCTATGGGCAGAGGCGGTGTTTACAGCAACTATAGACGGTCGACTTATTTCTTTGGATGCCAAAACAGGTGAGGTAAATTGGGATATCAACACCATTGATAAAACCAAGTCTTATACCATTACTGGCGCACCTAGAATAATTGATGGCAAAGTAATTATCGGTAATGGTGGCGCGGAGCTCGGTGTGCGTGGATACGTTAGCGCTTTCGATGCGGCAACCGGCAAGCTTATTTGGCGTTTTTATACGGTACCCGGCAACCCTGCAGACGGATTTGAAAATGAGACCATGGCAATGGCTGCAAAAACCTGGACCGGTGAATACTGGGCAGCAGGTGGTGGTGGTACTACCTGGGACTCGATGGCCTATGACCCCGAACTGGATTTACTCTATATTGGTGTCGGCAATGGCTCTCCTTGGAATCAAAGTATTCGCAGCCCTGATGGCGGAGATAATCTCTTTTTATCGTCAATAGTGGCTGTTCGACCCGCTACCGGCGAGTACGTTTGGCACTATCAAACAACCCCGGGAGAAACCTGGGATTACACCGCTACTCAGCATATGATTCTGGCTGAATTAGAGATCGACGGTGCCAAGCGAAAAGTGATAATGCAGGCACCAAAAAATGGTTTCTTTTATGTTATTGATCGCGAAACTGGTGAGTTCATCTCAGCTAACAATTTTGTACCGGTTACTTGGGCGACGCATATTGATCAAAAAACGGGTAGGCCCGTCGAGGCCGAAGGTGCCCGTTATATCGACAAGCCGACTGGTTTGGTATTACCCGGCCCCTTAGGTGCTCACAATTGGCATCCGATGTCATTTAGCCCAGATACCGGTTTGGTCTATATTCCTGCACAAGAAGCCCCTTGGGTTTATGGTGGCGATAAAAATTATTCGTACAAAGAAGGCGCATGGAACACCGGAACCGATA
>JBLHLU010000219.1:0-6976 GCA_047623385.1 Paraglaciecola psychrophila | reverse complement strand
CAGACTGGTCGCCTTACTCATATCGTACCACTGCTGGGCCTGGCGAATTTCGTTTTTACCCGCATAGCGAATGGCATAGTCACCATGATCATTTCTAACTACTGGCCCGTGTTTGGAATAGAACAAATCTTCACTGACCGTCCAGTAGAAATTACCCAACAACTTTATTCTAATTTTTGCTTGCTTAATATCAAAGTCCAACCATTGCTCATCCAAGCGATATTGGTTGTCATTGTCAGGATTAATAGTCAGCACATAAATATCTACCAGATCTGGCTTATTAACTGTAGCTCCCCAGGCAACATGCTCGTTAGTTCCCACAGTAATAACCGGAGAGCCGGGAAAGGCGCCGCCCATAACATGCCAACCCTGCTCGCTCTTTAAATGCGCTTCATACCAAGCGACAGGGCCAGTTAGTGGCTGGTGCGAGTTTATCAGCATACGGGTACTGCCATCATCAGAGCGCGCCGGCGATATTGCAAAGGCATTTGAGCCTACCGGTAAAGGGCTTTGTTCCACTAACTGCCAAGCTGTATCGTTCGACTCCATAGAGATTGTTTTGGGGCGCTGTTCACCAAACAATGCGGTAATGGGCTGTTGAATACCGTAAAACAATAAATGCTGTAGCGAGAACGAGGCGACTAAATCTTTGGCGGTAATGGGGTACAGCCGCTGATCGACCTGCTGCGGGTTTTTGGCCGCCCAGTAGTTAATACCATCAACAAAACCTACCAGCACCGCTTTAACCTCCTCCGACAATGCCGTGTCGTACTGACTGTCAACCTGAGGCCAGATCTGTAGCAATTTGACCAAATAATCTAAGGGTATCGACTCGTAGCCGTTTTTTGCACTTTGGCTACCACGATAAAAATACATAGAATCTTCGATAATTTGATAGTGATCTTCAGCCTGCGCATAGGCAAAACCAAAAGCGGTATCGCTATCGCGCTTGCCTTCGATATGCGGCACTCCCCATGAGTCACGGCTTATTGTTACTTGATATTGCTGGCGTTTTTCTAGATAGGCGGCAGGATCAAAGTTGTTGGGCTCGACCATACCCAATAGGATGTTGGCGACTAATAACAATAATACCGTGGCTATGACACCTGTCAGCCAGCGCTTTGCAGTCTTACTCATGGGTTATCCTATTACTTATTAGTCAGCGGGGCGGCGGCCCACTGCGTTGATGAATTAGCCGTTAGAACGGGTAGCGAGTTATTATACTATTTTTAGCCTTGCTAGCCCTGACAACAGCGATATAACCACTGTCCTAAGGCTTTTGTAAATACTCAAATACCGGTATACCTGTGTTGGCGCAACGCTGATATATTGGGCGATCTGAGTAGTGCTCACGGCACCGAGGCCACCATGTGATTCCCTTCGGGCTAACCGTGGCCACCGACGGCGGCCTAGTTTGCCAGCAGCATGCACTTTATGGCCGGACTGACCCATAGATTGTACTAGCATACCCGCTGATTAAGGGCGCCGCCAAAACAGGCTAGTGACAATAGGCCGCCTTGATAGCGCGTATACAATAGAGGGAAACCCCGCATTATTCCAGATTTAGCTCCCTGAATCGTCACTACGCAGGTTTCCAAGCTCTTGAAATGACTAAGAAACCGTCCTTTTAACCGGTTAAATATCCAGCGCGGCGTTCTGACAGGCCTTAACATGCTTTTGCTAAAGGCCGAGCTGTTTTGACTGCCAGCCCACTCGAGTTGATCTGTCACCGTGCTTCGCTCTAGCTATGGCTATGGCTCTAACTATGGCTATAGCTCTAACTATGGCAGCAGATACAAAAATACAGTTTCAAACTACCGGAGTAATCGGTGGCAATCGATAACTGCCCTGCAGCAGCCTTGGCTGAGGCAAGTAAGCCCGTATGAACAAGGCAAAGAGCCCTGCCGGTGCCGGCAGCCAATTAGCCTGTCGCGCTGCGCCGGGGTGCTGCGCCCCGATCCAAATATCCAGTGAACCGTCGTCGTTATATTGCAGCCCCGCAGAGCGGTCGCTGATGATGTAACGGTTCAAGCTGTTGTCGACAAAAAAGAACTGACCGTCCTGCGTGGCTTCATACAAGCTCAGCGACCAGAAGCTATCGACTGGAATCAGCTGCTCAGCGGCAAAGTGCAACTGCCAATTTTGAGTGCCATCAAACAGCGCGCCATTATCACCCTGCGCGGTCATATACATGGCCTCAACAACCGGCAGTGCCGCTAGCCCGCCGAGGGCAACACCGGCTCTATAGGCGTAGGCTTGGCCAAAATCACCGAGTTCATAGCTGGGGTAAGACCAGCCGTCGATTACCGCCGCGCTAGCAATACCGCTACCGCGAATAGAGTTGCGCGCGGCACTAATTCCCTGTTCGATAGCCGCTGCCTGTGCAGCGTTAAATTGATCGGCGTTGAAGGCACCCTTGCCGATACCCAATGGCGCTATCCGGCGCAAAATCGCCAGGTCAGTCACCGGCGGAGGGTTTAATAGCATCAGTGCATCGGCACTAGCAAAATACGCCTGCCAAGACGCCGAACGATTAGCATACTGCTGGCTATGCTCTAGCGCTGGTCCCTGCAGTGACAGCTGCGCTTGCATTTTTCTAGCCGCTTGCAAATCGTCAGGGCCAGCAACCAAAATACGGCCCAGTGCCCATACCTGATTGGTCGGCGCGCGAATAATATGATCGCCACTAGCCGCCTCATCAGGACCTACCAATTGAAATAAACCGCCCTCGGGGCCGGTAGTACGCGTTCCCAAAATAATAAAGTTATTGCTATAGGCGTCCATTAAAGCCAGTGAAAAGTATCGCTCACCCATCGCCGGCAGTGATAGCGTTATTGGCCCGGCCCGTAAATCGAGCTGGGCCGATGAATACAGCGTGTCGTGGTTAGGCGTGGTAACGTCACGAGCGCGGTGATCAGCCAGTTTGGGGATATGCAGGATGCTATTGAGTTTGCCACCGCGGGCAGCACCTCGCGCCCGGGTAGTGGCAATTTCTATTAGCGGTAAGCTATACAGCCAGGCTTCGCCGGCGGCGTCACTAAGAGTTTGTAACTGAGGGCTTAAGGTTGGGGAATTGTTATTAGACATCGTAGACTCCAGTCGTCAGCGAGATAACAAACACTGCGGTATTCATTGCGAAAAAGCCTAACCACGGTGCATGCTTTAAGGTAATAAAAACTGTCGATAATATTTAGCGCTAGCGGGTAGTTTGTTTTGTAGCCAGTATCAACGATTTGCCCGATGCAGGCAATCATAGGCATAACCTGAATAGCACTGTTTACATTTTGATCAGCGGCTATGTTGGCTAACGCCTCTACCCTGTTAGCCGGGTGAGTAATGTCATTGAAATTGCTGCGCGGCGCTGTTAGTCGCTGCGTATATCAGTTGTTTTCTGTTTGCAGAAATACCCTAATAACCGGGGAATTAATCCCCTCGTAAGTGACTTTTCTTTAATCTGCCAGCGCCGCAATATGGATTATAGTAACGGTAGCTATCAACACCGCGCCCGAGTAAGCTAGCCACCGACGAAAGCGTTGCTACAATAACTAGTTGGGTGAATTAATTATCAGTCAACTCTTAGTCAATGCACAGTCAACTCTTGGTTAACTCTCGGTTAGCTTTGGTTAAATACGCGGCAGCCGATGATTTTTAACTCGGTAACCGGTAAAAAATAATAGCGTAATTCTCAGTAATAACGCCAGTGGAGGCACTCCTATGACCGCAATAACACCCTTCGAGATACCCGGCTCGGCAGCGGAAATTGAAGACTTAAAGAACCGCTTGCGACTGACTCGTTTTCCCGATGCCGAGACCACCGATGATTGGTCACAAGGCACGCCCCTAGCTTACATGCGCGACATTAGGGACTATTGGCTGAACCACTACGACTGGCCGGCGCGCCGAGCATTAATTAATCAAAACCCGGGTTTTATCACTAATATCCAGGGCCTAGACATTCATTTTTTACATGTGAAATCAAAACACGAACAGGCCAAGCCGCTGGTTTTAACCCACGGTTGGCCCGGTTCTATTATCGAATTCCAAAAAGTTATCGGCCCGCTGACCGACCCTGAAGCACACGGCGGTAAGGCCGAAGATGCCTTTCATGTGGTTTGTCCGTCACTACCCGGTTTTGGTTTTTCCGGTCAGCCGACCGCCACCGGTTGGGGTATAGAAAAAATTGCCTCCGCCTGGAACGAACTTATGTTGCGCCTAGGCTACGACCGTTATTTTGCCCAGGGCGGTGACTGGGGTTCAATCGTCACCACTATGATTGGGGTACAAAATCTGGGAAATTGCACCGCAATGCATGTCAATATGCCTATGGTAGGACCGGATCCCGAAACCATGAACGATTTAAGCGAATTGGAGCAGTCGGCGCTGGCGGCACTCAAGTTTTACCAAGATCATGACTCCGGGTATTCCAAACAACAATCCACTCGGCCGCAAACCCTTGCCTATGGTCTGGCCGACTCACCGATTGGCCAAGCCGCTTGGATTATTGAGAAGTTCTATCAGTGGATGGATTGTAACGGTCATCCCGAGAACATTGTCTCCAAGGATGAGTTGTTAGACAATATAATGATGTATTGGCTGGGCAACGCCGGCGGTTCCAGCGCGCGAATCTATTGGGAGAGTATGGGCAACACCAATTTTAGCCAGGTTGAAATTCCCACGGGGTGCAGTATTTTCCCCAAAGAAATATTCAAAACCTCTGAGCGTTGGGCTAAAAAGCGTTTTACTAACATGGTTCACTTCAATGTATTAAACAAGGGCGGTCATTTTGCAGCCTTTGAACAGCCCGCGACCTTTGTCGATGAAGTCAGAACCTGTTTTCGTCCCCTGCGCTAGCCGCGCTAACGAATACACGTATTTTTGTGCGTCAGGTCGAGGTTAACAACACCCTCGACCGGCACATTAATACGCTTCACTAGCTAAAACACTGCGATAGTCCACAGGCTATTCACCCTACGCCAACAATTTTGTGCCCAGCGAGACTGACCAAACGATGACCGAGATAAGCAATAACAGTAGTACTGTATCGAGTGGCGGTGAGGCGATAATGACCAGAAACCCTCGCTGGGCACCAAAATTTATCTACGGTAGGGTACCGCCGATATCGGTTCGCCACTTCACTCTACTCACATTTGTAGCGCTGGCATTGCTGTTCGAGAGCTATGATATTTCACTATTGGCCAGTACCTTAAAATATATTGCCATTGACTTACAAATTGATGAAACACAATTAGGTACCTTCAATGCCTGGATTCGGCTAGGCGGAGTACCGGTATTGCTGATTGTGCCCTTTGCCGACTTTATTGGCCGCCGCCGTCTCTTTCTGTTTTCTATTGGCGCCATTAGTTTAGGCACCTTTATTACCGGCTTTAGCAATAGTATTGAAATGTTTATTGTTGCACAGGTACTCAGCCGCACGTTTTTACTCACCGCCGCAGCGCTAGCAGTGGTCATTATCACAGAAGAATTTCCCGCTGAGTATCGCGGCTGGGGGCTTGGTGCACTCGGTGCCATGGCCGCTTTTGGCCACGGTTTGGGGGCGTTGTTTTTTGCCTTTATCGACATTTTACCCTACGGCTGGCGCATGCTGTATTTCATTGGCATCATACCGCTGTTATTTCTACCCAAATTAGCAGCGGGTATTCACGAGACCACTCGCTTTACAACTCAAGAACAAAAAGCCATCACCTTGAAGAATGTATTGGGTAACTGGCTGGTGCCATTAAAACGGCTTGCCGTGGAATCACCAAAACGCTTCACGCAAATACTGTCGTTGGGGTTTATGCTGGCTTTTGGCCAAGGCGTGGTATTCGCTTTTGTTGGTTACTATATTTTGCAGTACTTAAACTGGAGCCCAGCGGGCTATTCAGCGATGGTGTTTGTCTGTGGATTTGTCGGTGTCTTAGGCAATGTGGCGGCGGGCCATTTTGCCGATAAGTACGGCCGCAAACCGGTCGGCTTTATCTTTTTGTGTATTTTCCCACTGAGTGTATTTTTATTTTTCCAAGGCCCTACGCTGTTAGTAGCGCCAGCTTGGATAATCATGGTATTTACCACGCTGGGCGCCCAAGTCATTATTCGCGCGCTGAGTTCAGAGTTGTTTCCCACCGCTTACCGCGGTAGCGCCACCGGCGCACTGACCATGTCTGAAGCTTTGGGTGCTGGTCTGGGCCTGTTAATGCTAAGTGTATTTAGCGCCAGTGAAGGTGATATTTTAGTGTATATTCCCTGGCTGTCCTGCGCGGTACTGGGCGCAGCGGCGGTGATATGGTTTTTCCCCGAGACTGCAGGGCGCGAATTAGAAGAGATATAAATCCTATAATATAGCCACAGCCCTCAGCTCATTGGCGGTGCAGCAAAAGTGTGCGCTGCTCGCCAACGTAACACCTTAGCGTCAAGCCTTAGCGCGGCCTGCAGTGACCAATCTAACCGCTGTAATAGGTAACGCAGAAGTATTCTTATAACGGGCGCTAGCCAACAAGTTGGAAGAACAGACCTACAACGTTAAAACACTCAGCAACACAGCATCGGGGCTGTCAGAGGTTTGTGCTTAGCTATACAGTGTTAGACATACAGTGTTACACATGTAGTACTCGATAGATTCGATAGATTCGATAGATTCGATAGACTCGATAGTTCGATAGTTCGCAGACACCGCAGTTATACAGGACATTGTTTGGCAACAATCAGTTTTAGCTACAGTTCAACCGGATGTAGTGACTGCCCAGCCGAGCTTAGTGACAAGGAGGGCCTAGGGCTCACTAACCGCCCGCCCCTTTTCAAGGTAGATTCTCACTACAGTAAATTAGTCTCAGTCAGTGTGACCCGCGACCGCTTTACCTTTTAATAGTAAACTTAGTATTTGTAATGGTTTAATAAACCTGTAGGACCTGATAGCCTATTCATCATTCAGAATAGGGCAAAAAATGACCAACACGACAAGAAAGACTCGCGCAAAGCT
>JBLHLU010000218.1:0-7046 GCA_047623385.1 Paraglaciecola psychrophila | reverse complement strand
GCTGAAGAAGTCACTGAAGAAGTCACTGAAGAAGTCACTGAGGAGGACCCGGTAGATCCAGAAATCATTGAGATTTTTGTCGAGGAGGCGGGTGAAGTATTGGAGGAAATCGGCGATGCACTGCCGCGCTGGAAGCTCAACCGGGCTGATAGTGAAGCGCAGGCAACGCTGTGCCGCTGTTTTCACACGCTCAAAGGTAGCGGCAAAATGGTCGGTGCCAAGGCTATTGGCGACCTCGCTTGGTCGCTAGAAAACCTGCTCAATCGAATCAGCGAGGGCGCTATTGCCATCGACGATCAGCGCTTTCGATTGATTGATACCGTGGTGCTGCAATTACCTTCACTGGTGACGGCTTTTGAGCGGGCCGAGCCGCTCGAGCGAAGGGACCTAGACGCGCTGATCGACTGCGCTGAGCGCCTAGCGAGGGAGCAAAATCCGCAGATCGTATTGCCCGTTTTCGATCAACAGGCAGCGCCCAGTGCGCCGCAGTCGATCGAGCTCGACCCAGAACTGATGGAGATCTTCGCTGCTGAAACCATGATCCACGGGCAGGTACTAGAGGCCTTTGTTGCCCACTGCGATGAGTTGGCGGGTCCAGCCGTTGTTACCGATGAATTACAGCGCGCCCTCCACACCCTCAAGGGCAGTGCCAATATGGCGGGTATTATTCCGGTGGCAAACATTGTCACGCCGGTAGAGTATCTGGTGAAACAATTGCGCGCCCGCCAGCTGAAAACCGATGCCGATGTGGTAGCGCAGTTACAGCGCTGCCTAGACTTTATTGGCCGGGGTATCAGCCAGTTGGCAACAACACCGCTGCAACCGCTGGCTGGTGCCGATGACTTTATTGCGCAGGTTGAGAGGCTCTGTGAACAGCGCATTGCAGCGGTGTCTGCCCCCGGCGCTGAAGAGACTGGTATTCCACCAGAGGCGCTCAATAACTTTTTGGGTGACAGCTTAGACCGTGTCAGCGAGGTGGCGCAGCAACTCACGCAGTGGCGCGAAGGCGGTGCTGACGCCATTGATTTGATGCAATTTGAAACCACGCTGGCGGCTGTTGTGGAACAGGCCAAGACTATTAATATGTGGGCGCCGGCGGAGTTTGCCGAGGGGCTTGAAGTATTGTATCGGATCGGTGCCGCGGCGCAGTCCTCCGATACAGCCTTTTTCGCTCTGGCAGAGCGTGGCAATGATGCGCTGATTGATATGTTGGATCAAATAGCCGGCCACCAGCAGCCGCAATTTTCGCCGCCGCTACTGGCTGAAATACGCCAGTTTGAAATAACTGCCAATCCCGCGGAAACGCCAGCCCCGAGTCTTGGCCTAGCTGCTGACCAAGCCCCTGATCACAATAATGATCACACTAGCGATATCGACTTATTGCCCTTTGCAGACTATCTACAGAGCGAACATGCAGCTAGTGATGTCGATACCTCATTGCCGGAGGTTTCCGAAAGTTTGCAGGTAGAGCCCGATCATGTTGATGGCAGCGCTTTGGCAGCGGTAGTTTTTAAGCAGGTTCAAGAAGTTACTGAGCAAGGTATTCAGCAAGATACCGAGCGAAATAACGAGCAAGATACTGGGGAAAATACCGAACAAAATACAGAGGAAGATACTAAGGAAGATACCGAAGAATACAGTCACCAAGTGACTCAAGAATATGCTCAAGAACATACCGAGCAAGAACACCCGCAGCGAGACACCGGCTACAGCGCCAGTCAGCTCGATAGCGATCCCGATACTAGCGCTGCTAGTTATCTCAATGCGATCACCGGCGACACCGGCACCGGTATAGCTGAGGACGATGCGGATTTCGCGCTTCTTCTGGAGGAGTCGATCGAGAGCGACCCCCTCAACGAAGAGGACTTTGCCCCGATTTCGCCGGCATCCCCAACCAGCGCTCCGCAGGACGATACCGAACAGACTTTAGAAACCAGCGCTCTGTACCCATCTCAGGCCAATGACAGCGATGCTGTCCCGGGCAGTAGCTCGCTTGGCGCAGCAGCTGCCATCAGCGCTGATGAGAGTGATATCGATGCAGAAATTGTAGAAATTTTTCTAGAAGAAGCCGACGACTTGTTGGAGGATATCGACAACGCGATTCATCGCTGGGAACTCAACTTCAGCGACCTGTCACCGAGCAGTGATCTGCTGAGAATTCTGCACACTCTGAAAGGCGGGGCTCGATTGGCCGGCCTGCTCGCTATTGGCGACTTGAGTCACAATTTTGAAACATCGTTGATTAGAGCTGAAAACGACAAGGTTGCTGTCGATGAGCGCTTTATGCATTCACTGCAACGCTACCAAGATGTTCTGATCAGCCAACTGGCAGCAATCAAGTTCGGTGCTGATGCCCCAGCCGCTATTGATATTGATTTTGCGGCGCCCGCTGCAGCCGCGTCGTCTGCCCCTGCGGTACTCCCCGCAAAGTCTCAAGTAACCTCGATAGCTGATCCGGTGTCGCTCGAGTTACCGTTAGAGCCGCTGTCTGAACTAGAGCGTGAAGCACAGTCAGAGCCGGAGTCGCAGATCGTGGCACTGACTGCGATGCCGGGTGATACTGGGAGGTCGGAGTCGACTGAAATGACCTTGCCGCTGAGGGCTCAGCCGATAAAAACCCTGGACCGACAGTTGGAACCGGTCGAAGTCAGTGGTGCTCGGCTGCAGGAAATGGTCAAAGTACCGGCGCAGCTACTGGAGGAGTTGGTCAATCTAGCCGGTGAAACCTCGATATCCCGGGGCCGCGCCGAAGAGCAAATGTCAGAAATCGTGTTTTCCCTAGACGAAATGCAAATTACGGTCGACCGCTTGCAAGAACAAGTGAGACGGCTGGATATGGAGACCGAACAGCAAATTTTGTATCGCCAAGAGCAGGTCGAAAGCGAGGGGCTTGAGGGCTTTGACCCCTTGGAAATGGACCGCTACTCGCAGTTGCAGCAACTGTCGCGATCGCTGCTGGAGTCCTCCTCTGATTTGATCGATATCAAAAGTACTCTGTCAGAAAAATCTAGAGACATAGAAACACTGTTAGTGCAGCAATCCAGAATCAACACTGATCTGCAAGAGGGGCTGCTGCGTTCCCGGATAGTGCCGTTCCAGCGCATGGTACCGCGGCTGCGGCGTATTATTCGTCAAATTAGCAGCGAGCTGGGTAAAAGTGTTGAGTTGCAAACAGACAATATTGAGGGTGAACTTGATCGCGCTATGCTCGAGCGCATGGTGGCACCGCTCGAACATATGTTGCGCAATGCGGTTGACCACGGTATCGAATCGGTGGCGCTACGCCGTGCCCGAGGCAAGCCAGACAAGGGCATCATCAAGCTTAATCTGATTCGCGAGGGCGGTGAAATTGTGATTGAGCTGTCCGACGACGGCGCCGGTATAGACGGTGCAGTGGTGCGCGCCAAGGCCATCGAGCGGGGCCTAATGGACGCCGGAGCGCAGCTCAGTGAGCGCGAGATATTGACGTTTATTATGCACTCCGGTTTTAGTACCGCGGCGGCAGTCACTCAGATCTCCGGTCGCGGGGTTGGCATGGAAGTAGTGGCCAGTGAAATTAAACAACTCGGTGGCAGTATTGAGATCGAGTCAACCCTGGGGCTGGGTAGCCAGTTTACTATCAGGCTGCCCTTTACGGTATCGGTTAACCGCGCGCTTATGGTCAGTATTGGCGGCGACCAGTACGCCATTCCGCTCAATACTATCGAAGGTATTGTGCGGGTCAGCCCCTACGAGCTGGAGGCCTACTACCAGCCGCAGCCGCCGGCTTTTGAATATGCCGGCCAGCCCTACCAGTTACGCTACATGGGCTCGTTGTTACAGCGTGGCGACAGCCCCAATTTAGAGGGGCAATCGATGCCTTTGCCGGTATTGCTAGTGCGCGGTAGTGATCACTCGGTGGCAATACAGGTAGACAGTCTGATGGGCTCCCGCGAAATTGTGGTCAAACCACTGGGTCCGCAATTTACTGGGGTACAGGGGCTTTCCGGAGCGACCGTATTGGGCGACGGTAGTGTGGTGGTGATTCTGGACTTAATGGCGATGATTCGCGCCGACATTTCTCATCTGCACCGCGATCGCAGCGCTATCGCTGCACCGGGAGTTGACGACAGCGCGAGCCTGCGGGTGATGGTGATTGACGACTCGGTGACAGTGCGAAAAGTGACCTCGCGATTGCTTGAGCGCCTCGGTATGGAGGTGGTGTTAGCCCAAGATGGAGTTGACGCTGTTAACCAGCTCAACGAAATGGAGCTGTTGCCCGATGTGCTGCTGCTCGATATTGAAATGCCGCGTATGGACGGCTTCGAGGTCGCCAACCGCGTCCGCCATACCGCCAGGCTAAAACATATCCCAATCATTATGATAACCTCGCGAACCGGGACCAAACATCGTGAGCGGGCGCTGGCGCTGGGGGTGGACGACTATATGGGCAAACCTTACCAAGAGACTGAGCTGTTAGAAAAAATTGCCGCACTGAGCGGTGTTACCGCAGCGCAATAAGTACTGACTGATACGCTTCAGATTAGCTTGATCGCCGCGGCATCGAAGACACTTGATTATTATGAACGCGTATTCCAGCAAACCGTCGCTGTTAGTCGACGCTACAGCTAACAACGGCGACAGGTTTTGGGCGTGGCGGCTACGCCATAACAGTGCACAAGCCGGCATTTAGTGCGCTCGGCAGACAACAATGAAAGAGGTGATTTGATGAGCAGGGCATTGCATAGTGAGGTCGCGGAGCACGAACTGGCGACCCTGTTAATTCCAATAACGTCGGGCCAGTGGGTGCTACCCAATGTGTCGGTAGCTGAAATTATTTCGTATACCCAGGTGCAGCCACTGGCACTGGCCCCCGATTGGTTGCTGGGCACCATTGAATGGCGCAAGTTGCGGGTGCCACTGTTAGCGGTTGAGCAGCTCAACGGCGTTGGCGGCGCCACTAGCGTTGCCGGCAGTCGTATCGCTGTACTCAATGGTTTGAACGGCGACTCGCGGCTGCCCTTTTTTGCTCTGGTGATCAGTGCGCCGCCACGGTTAATGCGTATTCTACCCGACGAAATTGCTAATGCACCGGGCCCCGAGTTAGGCCCCTGTGATCTGTGCAGCGTATTAGTTATCGGTGAGCGGGCCATTATTCCAAATATCGATTATATTGAGGGACAACTGCTGGATATTGTTGATAGTATTATCAGCAGCACTATTGAACCGGTTGGGAACTAGACAAACGGGTCGGTAGGAAAGTAGGGGAACTAGCAGCTGAGCTAATCATGAAGTATTTTTTACAATGGGAAAAGCTTAGCGATTCCAGTATAGCCTTGGAAGAAAGAATCTTTTTGGTTTGCCTACCGTTAACTTTGTGTATGTCGCTATTCACATTTTTTGTTGACGTATTCAATCAATTTTTACCGGGCATGATAATCAACAGCGTGTTGTTTATTGTAGTGTCGGTGCTTGTTGTTTTATGTAGAACCAATAAATACCCCTTGATTTTTCTCAGCACGGCCTATGTGGTGTTGGTTATGGCCGCCGTGCTTGCTGTTTACTCTCACAGTGAATATCTTGTTAGTGAGCTTATGTTCGTCATTTGTGCGCCGATTGTTGCCGCAATGTTAACCCCTAAAAATATATTCATCTGCGTTTGTCTGTTGTACTACGGTCTGTTTTCAGTCATTAATTTAACCGCCATAGCCAATATTCCGCTGCCTACTCCCTACCTTGTCCAAATTCTGGTGCTGCATACCTGTGTTTTAATATTCTTTAAATTTTATGTCGATGAAAACAAAATATTGCGAGTGAAGTTGGAGCAAAGCTACCAAGATATAAAAATGGAATCCATTACCGATCCGCTAACAACACTATTTAGCCGCAAAGAATTCCATACGCAAATGCGGACCAAAATAGATCAATTTAAGCGTGACACCCGGCCCTTTGTGCTGGCAATTATTGACGTAGATCTGTTCAAAAATGTAAATGACACATTCGGTCATTTGCAAGGTGACAAAACACTGATGCAGTTGGCAAAACGCATTAAAAGCTCAGTCCGAGAAGTCGATAAAGTATTTCGATTTGGAGGAGAAGAATTCGTCGTTCTATTCCACGATACCAACTCTTCCCAAATTAAAAAAACGGTCGAGAAAGTTGTTGCCGTGGCAGGAGGCGTAGCTATTATTCCCAATCACCGTGTCACCATAAGTGTTGGGTACTCTCAGAGTGTGGAAAACGACTCCTATGACAGCCTGATTCACCGAGCTGATGAGGCTCTGTATCATGTAAAAAACAACGGTAGAAACGGCAGCCATACTTTTGACCCGGTGGCGCAACAATAAAAGGTTTGCCGAAACATCACCCTACCCCACTGCGGCTGCTATCGATTGTTAGCCACCGATAAATGTAGATAGCCCGCAGCTAACAGCCCGCAACTAATGGCCACAACATCTGTCCCTGTGGTTCCGGTTAAGAGTTCGCCCCGAGTCTTTATGGTGAAGCCGAAAAAAGACTTTTGGTCTGAGTAGTTATCGAGGTAGGATCGGCGGGTTATTGTCTGCCAACTCAATAAAAAGTTGCCAAGGGCCTTTACTCGATAGCGGGTATTTTTGTATGAGCGCTGGCTAGGGACAAAAGGTCGGTAGAAACAACTCGCTGACCATTAATGCTTTGCCCTGCAGTTCAAATCGTGACCGCCGACCCCACAAGGCCTCGGATTGTCGTAAGGTAGTGGGTATTTGCTCGCTGTCACCGGCTATTTTGGCCAACTGGAAAGCGGCACGGCGCATACTCGGATCACTAAAAAGCATGGCGCCCAGCGGGCTGCCACTCAATTTGCGCAGATGATTGAGCGAGCCTGTGAGGCTGGCGGCGGGAATCACGCTGCGGGCAAAAACCCAGGGCACGCCACCACAAAGTAGCGCGACTTCTCGAACAATGGCGATGTCTCGGTGGCTCATTTTGAGTAGCCGGCGCTCTGATAATCGCGGTCGCTGCCACTGCTGCGCTAGTACCTGCACCCGAAAACTATTATTGCTGGCGCTGATCAGCCGCGCAGTTAG
>JBLHLU010000217.1:0-7047 GCA_047623385.1 Paraglaciecola psychrophila | reverse complement strand
GCTCGGCGTAGTCCGGGTTGTTAAAATATTCCATATCTACCCAGGTATCGGTGTAAACAAAGTCGGCGCCACTTACCGCCTCTTTGGGGTCGACGCAGTGATTAATAATAGCGCTGTCAGCGATAATCTGTTGTACATCAGCGTCCATATTCTCGCCGTTATTCTCCAGTGCCGGAGTTGCCAGTGTTAGTGTTATGCCTAACGCGTGGCAAATTAATACCAGTGAATTGGATACGTTGTTTTGCACGCCGAGGTAGGTCAACTTAGCCGCCGCCAATGGGCCGTCAAAATGTTCACCCATCGTCAGTATATCGGTTAGTGCTTGGCAGGGGTGGAAGCGGTCACAGCAACCGTTGATCACCGGCACTTGACTGGCAGCGAGTACCTTCTCAAGGTCAGCGTTGTGCATCAGCCTGGCCATAATGACTTGTACGTTGCGAGACAGGTATTGAATTTCATGCTCGATGCCCGATAGCATAAAGTTGGAGCTGAGCCAGTCAATATAAATGGCATGGCCGCCGAGTTCGGTCATGGCCACTTCGAAAGACACCCGGGTACGGGTACTGGTCTTCTGAAAAAGCATGGCCATCGACTGCCGGTGCAGGGCTCGGTGGTAATCGGCGGGGTTAGCTTTTACTGCGCCAGCAAGCTCAAGAATTAGCGTAAGGTCGGTGCTGGAGAGTAGTTTTAGATTAGGTAGATGTTTCATTTCTGCGATCCAAAAAAAAAAGGCCAGCGCGCTGGTCTCTTTTTCTCGGATAGGGGCTTAACGTAATGCAATTGTGATTCGATGTACAGCAGTTTTTATTACTGCAACCGCGATCGGCGAGACCTCTACGCTGGACATTTTGCAGCCAGCCTCTTACTCTAGCGCCTCGTAATTTAGCGCTCAATTCTCCTTTTCATAAAGGCACAGTATGAACAGCATTAGTGTTGCTACGGCGACTGGTACCGTCAACGGTTTTTGCGACCCAAAATTTGACGCGGTGGCTGAGGAGTTTATCCGTAATTTTGACCAGCGCGGAGAACAGGGGGCCTCGCTGTCACTCAATGTCGAGGGCCAGACGGTAGTTGACCTATGGGGGGGCTATCAGGATCCCGTCAGCAAATCACCGTGGCAACAAGATACCCTGTCGATTGTGTTTTCTTGTACCAAAGCGGCCACCGCGCTCTGTGCTCACCACCTAATCGACAGCGGTAAGATGGATTTAGACGCGCTGGTAACTGCGTACTGGCCGGCCTTTGGTCAACAGGGCAAAGAGGCGATCACGGTGCGCATGATGCTCAATCACTCCGCTGGTCTGCCAGCCTTTCGCGAGCCCATTAAGCCCGGCGGATATAACGACTGGGACTACATGGTGTCGCGGTTAGAGACCGAGCCGCCGTTCTGGAAGCCGGGTACCCGCAATGGCTATCATATGATTTCCTTCGGCTGGACGGTGGGTGAGCTGGTGCGGCGGGTATCGGGAATGTCATTGGGCAGCTATTTTAAGACCCATATTGCCGAGCCCCTGGGGCTGGATTTTTGGATTGGCCTGCCTCAAGAATTAGAGGCTCGCTGTGCCCATATGATTAATTATAAGCCGGCCAAAGGCGAGGCCCTTAGCGCATTTACTCAGGCGCTACTAACCGACCCTCAGTCGATTCAACACCTGAGCTTTTTGAATAGCGGCGGTCATCAGCCCGATAGCCCTGCGGCCCATGCCGCGGAAATTGGTGGTGGCGGTGGCATCGCCAACGGCCGCGCCCTAGCCGGTATGTTTGCCCCACTAGCTAACGGCGGTACATTGGGAGCAGTGAAACTGCTGTCTAACACCCATATTGACCGCATCAGTGCGATCTCAATGGCGACGATGGAAGATGCTACGTTGTTGATTCCGACGCGTTTTGCGCTCGGTTTTATGAAGTCGATGGACAATCGCCATCGACCCATGGGCGCCATCGAAAGTGCTATTCTTGGCGATCGTGCCTTTGGCCATGTGGGTGCCGGCGGTAGTATAGGTTTTGCCGATCCTGAGTGCCAGTTGGGCTTTGGCTATTCGATGACTCAGATGGGCGCCGGCTTATTACTCAATCCCCGAGGACAGTCGCTGGTTGACGCCAGCTACCGCGCGCTAGGCTACCGTGACTGCGATGCCGGTTACTGGTCTAAATAGTGTCGCCAAGATATTGGCTCGACAAGTAAATTTCACACCCTTTTATTTCGCCGCGGCGAACAAGTAGATAATGGAACTCGTATGGCCAAGCAAAATGCATTTTACGCTCAATCCGGTGGCGTAACTGCGGTAATTAACGCCTCAGCTTGTGGTGTTATTGAAGCAGCCCGGGAACAGCGCAGTCATATTGGCAAAGTGTATGCCGGGCGCAACGGTATTATCGGTGCGCTGCGCGAGGAGTTAATCGACGTTGGCAAAGAATCGGCCAGTGCCATTGCCAGCCTGCGTCACACACCGGCGGGGGCCTTTGGTTCCTGTCGCTATAAACTGAAAAGTTTGCAGCAAAACCGAGCTGAATACGAGCGTTTGATTGCGGTTTTTAAAGCACACAACATCGGTTACTTTTTTTACAACGGTGGTGGCGACTCAGCCGACACCTGCCTCAAGGTGTCGCAGTTGGCGCAGAGCATGGGTTATCCTATTAAAGCCATTCATATTCCCAAAACGGTAGACAATGATCTGCCGTACACCGATTGCAGTCCTGGCTTCGGCTCGGTGGCCAAATATGTGGCAGTATCCACACGAGAAGCCAGTCTCGACGTGGCTTCAATGTGTGATACCTCAACCAAAGTGTTTATTCTCGAAGTGATGGGACGCAACGCCGGCTGGATTGCCGCCGCCGGTGGCTTGGCACAGGAACAAGAGGGCGATGCACCGCATATTATTTTGATGCCGGAAGTGGCTTTTGATCGGCAGAAATTTTTGAAAAAAGTGCAGGCCACAGTTAAAAAACGCGGTTACTGTGTTGTTGTCGCCTCCGAGGGCAGCCAATACAAAGATGGACGTTTTCTTGCCGATTCTGGCAACGTCGACGCCTTTGGCCACACTCAACTGGGCGGTGTGGCACCGACCTTGGCTAATATGATCAGCGAAGAGTTTGGTTACAAGTACCATTGGGCGCTGGCGGACTACCTGCAACGAGCTGCTCGCCATATTGCCTCTGCCACCGACGTTGAGCAGGCCTACGCCGTTGGCCGCGCGGCGGTGGAACAAGCAGTGGCGGGTAGAAATTCTATAATGGTTACCATCGAGCGCGGTACAGGCAAACGCTATAGCTGGACTACTGGCGAGGTGGCGCTAGACAAGGTCGCTAACGTCGAGAAAAAAATGCCGCGCAAGTTTATCACCCGCGACGGTTTTGGTATCACTCAGGCGGCCAGAGACTACCTGTTGCCACTCATTCAAGGTGAAGATTATCCGCCCTATAAAAACGGTGTGCCGCAGTATGCGCGTTTGAAAAACATATTGGTGGCGAAAAAAATTAAGACGGCTTTTAACGTGTAAACGTAATAATCAGAGGGCTATAGTTTGCTGTTAATAGGTAGAGCTACTTAGTTCGGCAGTGCCGGTTATGGCTGGCAACCGCGCTGTGCAGTTGATGAAAAAGATAATAAGCTAGTGACTGTGTTGGCTGCACGCGGCAGCTGTTTTGTTCGGTGCAAGGGTTAATTGCTGTGTTTTGTGTAAGAGGCAGTTGCTGAGTTCTGTGCAAGAGTTAGTGACCAGCTACGATTCAAAATAGAGCTATTGTATTCATGCCAGAAGACCACTGCGACAGTTAGTGCAAGTGATAGCTTCTATGTATGAGGCACAATATAACGGCTATGTTAAGTGCAATAGACTGGCTCATTGTTGAATGGCTATGTCTATGTCTATGACAATGTCGAATACACGAAATGTCGAACGTATAAAATAGCGAGTACTAAATATCAATCCCGTTTCAGTGACTGCACAATAGCCTGCATAAAAAGTTTGAATAGAGCGGCTCGAATACAGCACTGCGAATACTAGACCCTGTAACCATCACTGTAACCAAGTAACCTGCGTAACCAAAGCCTGAAAATAACAACACAATCGTAAAATCCAGAAGTACAGACTACGATTGTTCCCGCCCCCGGCCATAGTATTTCCCTAGGCAGTATTCTACCGAAGGAGCATTGTTAACAATGGGTGCCCGCCTAGTACCTGCTCGAATGGTCGTCGCCAACTCCTTTGTGATAATTCTTTTTGTCGGCACCGTGGCGGCGGTGATGGGGTCAATAAATGGTTGTCGAGCTATGCGCTTCAGACCAAGTTACAATACATTTCGGGGGTGGTGAGCTCTAGTTCGGCGGCGATGGAAATAGCGATAGTCAAGCGGTAGGCGTCAAGAAGGCGGGTACTGAGTATGTACAATAGTTTTTTAGTCTCCGTCTAGCGCAGATAGCATAGGGGGCTGCTGGTAATGCAGCAGGCCAAGCGCCACCGGGTTGAGACCGCCGGCTCTTTCGGCCACAAGATTGAAAGAAATACGGGGACAGTTTACTTAATTCAGACTGCTAATTAAGTACAATTTCCCCGTATTTCGGCCCGTATTTCGGCCCGTATTTCTGGGCACTCTCACACCACGGCAATAGAGTCGGATCGTTCGGTTTGCATTAATTTGATTGAATCCAAAGGCTCTATTCGATTATTATGCGCGGCGTCGCCATCAGCGGCGGATAATAGCCTAACGTAGTTTATAAATAATGAAAAATGTCGGCCAATCTTCAATAATCCCTTTTTCTGTAGCCTGTATGGGTATTGCAACATTCGCTGGAATGGATGCGTTTATGAAAGGCCTATCGATTGAGCTAGGTGTTTACAACGCGATGTTGTGGCGTACCTCCATTGCATTGTTGATGGCGGCAACCTTATTCATAGTCGGTAGAAAATCGTGGCCATCTAACTCCTCCATTCGCGTGCATGTCTGGCGCGGCGTAATAACATCAGTAATGGCGTTTTTGTTTTTCTGGGGCTTGATTTATATTCCTCTTGCTGAGGCGATTGCGCTGTCTTTTATAGCGCCTCTTATTGCGCTTTATTTGGCCGCTGTGTTGTTGAAGGAAAGTATCGGAGGCAAAGCAATATGGGCCTCTGTTATCGGCTTATCGGGGGCTGTGGTTATTGTCGCTGGAAAACTGAGCGGTGAATACGATGACAGTGTGGGTAAAGGTATTGCCGCTATTTTGGTCTCAGCGGTGTTATACGCTTACAATTTGATTTTGCAGCGCCAGCAAGCATTAATCGCCGAGCCGATTGAAATCGCTTTTTTCCAAAATGCTACAGTGGTTATGATTTACTGGTGCCTGGCGCCTTTTCTCGCAGTAGTTCCGTCAATGTCAGTCGTGCCAGAGTTAGTGGTGACAGCCTTTTTGGGAATAATATCGACGTTGATGTTGTCCTGGGCCTACGCCAGAGCTGAAGCGAAAATACTGATTCCCGTTGAGTATACAGCCTTTATATGGGCGGTAATTCTCGGCTGGGTTATGTTTGCAGAGCAGCTTTCTTGGCAAACCCTGAGCGGAACAGCGCTAATTGTTATCGGTTGTTTAGTGGCCTCCAAGCAAAAAAACAATCATGTCGATCATATCGAAACCACCGCTATTTAGCGAAATGGGCTAGTGGAGATACCGGGACGGTTTACTTAATTATCACTGCGAATTAAGTAAACTGGCCCCGTATTTCTTGCCTGTATGTCCCCCTAATTGTTACTGCGCAACAATTACGCAGCCACTATGCGGTACTTCTCGATCTGGGTATCTTCTTCGCCGCCTAAATCGGTGTAGTTGTCGTCAATGCGCCCTTGAATAAATTCTCTGCAGACAAATGGCTGATAAACGGGTTCGCCTAGGGAGGACAGAGGGGCAATTAGCGTCTCGAAGTTGGGTTGGTAGAAAAAGGGAATGCTGATACGGGAGGTTCCCGGGGCGGTGGCTAATACTCGGTGTAGGGCGGCGCGGTATTGACCGTTAGTCCAAACTTGTACTAAATCGCCAATATTGACAACCACGGTGCCCTCCTGCGGAGGTACGTCAATCCAGCCGTCGGTTCTGGAGTGGGCCTGCAGCCCGCCGGCATCATCCTGAAACAACAAGGTAATAGCGCCTTGGTCAGTGTGGTGGTGCAACGCCATGTCTCCTAATGCGGTAACCCCTTGTTGTTCGCTCTCGCTTAGTGGGTCGCTACTGGGGTAATAATTGAGCCGGGCAGTGCTGGTGGGGCGGAGGCTAAAATACGAGTCTAAGGATGTCTGCTCTATCCCCAGCGCCCGGCACAATAGCTGCATAACGGACTGTGCCACTTTGCTGTTGGCCAGAAAGTGGCTGCGTAACGTGGCTTTGAATGCTTCCGGGTGATCTGGCCAAGGCATACGTTTTTCATGGTTTTGGTCGTCCCGAGCGAAGAAGTCGAATACCTCTTTCAGATCGCGTTTCTGCTTGGTCAGTTCGCGATCGTAATATCCCATAGGATTGTCAGCGCGGCGCATTACCGCCAGCTTTTGTGTTCGAGGCAGAGCAAAAAACGCCTCGCACTGGGCCTTAGTCTCGGCGACTTGCTGTTCCAATCCGTGGTTTTTCAGCAGAAAAAAACCGTGGTCACGACAGGCAGCGTCTAGCGCGCTAAGCGAATGGTCGTCGATATTATGTAAATCTATGGTCGGCACTGTATTCATAGCAGTTCTTCAATGTTGGCTCAGATGCTCCAAAGCATAAAGTATTGCCGGCCAAAGGTGTAGCTCAGCTGTAAAATGGCTGGATAGTGCTAATACTATTGTCACTCAGCACTACTGCATAATCGTTAGTTACTAGCTGTGCCTAGGCACCGTTACCGCTGGCTTAGACAAGTCATTACAGCAGATCAGCTATGGGCTCCCAAGCCACTGCCAATGAGCCCGCGCTAGTTTTAGCGCCAGCAAAGCGAGGCTGCGGTCAAGCGCGACCAAGGCGAGGCTGTGACCAAGCACACTGATTGCAATAGTTGCGCCGTTTAAAGCGAAACAAAGCCAACGCAAGTGCAAATTCATTGTCTT
>JBLHLU010000216.1:0-7081 GCA_047623385.1 Paraglaciecola psychrophila | reverse complement strand
CTGGGCAGGTAAGCTTGATCAGTTTTATTACTCTTATAGGTGTGCCACAACAATTCGCTCAATTGACTGGCTATTTGCACCCGAGCCTCGGTTCTAGCGGCGTGAATGGCGTGCACATTCACCGGTCGCGACAACTCGGCCATGTAAGCTTCAGTGGGTAAGGTGATAAGAAGCGCCACCATAGCCTGATCCAGCCCCGGCTCTTGCAACAATTGTCGATACGCGTCGATAAGACGACTGTCGACGATCATCGGTTGGTGCTGCCGGTGCGCCTCGATCATATCGTTTAGCACCGCAACGCCCAGTTGCTGCGCTGCATCCCAGCGACAAAAACCGTCGCTGTCGTTGCCCATAATAAACAGCAACTGTTCGCGGCTGTAGTTGAACGACAATTTCACCGGTGCCGAAAACCCTCTCAGCAAACTCGGCACGGGCTCTTCATCAACATTCTCAAAGACAAATTGTTGTGATTGCTCGGTGATATTCAGTACCTTCTCAGTCGCCGCGGCCGGATCGTTGTCACCCTTTAGTTTCAGTGGCAGCGGCCCAGTAGCACCCAGTAGCGCCATCGATAGCGGGATATGAAAAGGCTTCTTCTGTTGCTGCCCCGGGGTAGCCGGGCAGGACTGATCTACGGTCAGGGTATAACATCTCGCCGCCTCATCGTAGACACCAGCCGCCGTCAGTTGCGGTGTACCGGCCTGAGAATACCAATTGCGGAACTGTTTCAAATCAACGCCCGAGGCGTCTTCCATCGCCACTACAAACTCTTCGCAGGTGACCGCTTGCCCGTCGTGGCGATCGAAATACAAATCAGACCCGCGGCGAAAAGCCTGTTCACCGAGTAGGTGGGCGATCATCCGCACCACTTCAGCACCTTTTTCGTAAACGGTAACCGTATAAAAATTGGATATTTCAATAAAAGAGTCTGGTCGAATCGCATGCGCCAGTGGGCCAGCGTCTTCCGAAAACTGTAGGGTCTTTAAAAAACTGACATCCTCCACCCTTTTTACCGTTTCCGAGCCCATATCCGATGAGAATTGAGCGTCCCGATAAACCGTAAAACCCTCTTTAAGGCTGAGCTGAAACCAGTCTCGGCAGGTGACTCGATTGCCCGACCAGTTGTGAAAATATTCGTGGGCGACCACGCCCTCAACCCGCTGGTAGCCGGCATCGGTGGTGGTTTCTGGCTTGGCTAGCACACAGGAGGTATTGAATATATTGAGGCTCTTGTTTTCCATCGCCCCCATATTGAAGTCATCAACGGCGACAATATTGAAAATATCCAGATCGTATTCACGCCCATAGGTCTGCTCGTCCCAGCGCATGGCATTTATCAACGACGTCATGGCGTGTTCGCACTTGTCGACGTCTTTGTCTTCAACAAAAATCCGCAGACATACATCGCGCCCGGAGCACGTGGTAAAGCTGTCTTCGACAACGGCCAAATCGCCTGCCACCAGAGCAAATAAGTAAGAGGGTTTGGGAAATGGGTCATCCCAGCGCGACCAGTGGCTGCCATCATCGTTACTGCCGTTGTCGACATTATTGCCGTTAGATAATAGCACCGGGTACTTCTCACGATCTGCGACCACTGTGGTGGTAAACAGTGACATAACATCGGGGCGGTCGAGATAATAGGTGATCTTACGAAAGCCCTCGGCTTCGCACTGGGTGCAGAACATCGTATTTGATTGGTACAACCCCTCCAGAGAGGTGTTCTCCTGAGGTTTAATAGTGACACAGGTTTCCACGATAAACGCTTGCTCGGGTACCGCCAATTGCAGATAGTCTTCGCTGAGTTCATAGTCCGCCGCTGACAATTCCACGCCGTCGAGTTTGAGCGAGGTCAATACTAGCTCTTGGCCCACTAAAACCAGCGGTACTGCGCCCTCACTGGAGGCCGGGTTTTTATGCATCGACAGTCGTGTGCGTACCACGGTAGCCTCTTCGCCCAAACTAAAATGCAGCTCGGTGCGATCAATCAAATAAGGCGGAACTTGGTAGTCTTTTAAATAAATCGTTTTCGGTTGAGCGTCTTGCATTGATCGTGTCTCCAGTTATCGTTTGCTGATTTCTAACGGAAATTTTATATATTAAGGCTGACTGCTGCCGACCTCGAACAAACCGTGCCACATTTTCTGCTAGCTTACTTATTGTGCTAAGTAAGCAATATGTTGACCTCGAATAGACTATAACCTGCCGCTACAATGGTTTAAGCGAACAGTTCGATATGGTAACCGCCAAATTTTCGGATATTGATCACTCCGCTATCGAGAATCAGATACTGCCCTTTAATACCCATCAGCACGCCTTCTACCAGCGACTGCTTGTCGAAATTAAAAGAGGTCACTTTTAGCGGGTATTGATTGACCGGATAGCTAATCTCGACTTGCTCGGCATCAGCCAAGGCCTGCACTGCTTGTACCTCATATTCACTTTGCAACTGGCTCACCGCATCGGCGGTCAGAGCTAGTAGTTGATCCCGGTAGGCGATTAAATCCAAATCCTCGACCTCCCCTTTTAACATTTTTCGCCAGTTGGTTTTGTCGGCGACATGGTTCTTAAAAATCACCTCCACTAAACCTGATTTGAGACGGTCACTGACCTTAAAAATGGGTAGTGCTTGTACCGCACCCTGATCCATCCAACGCGTTGGTATTTGATTGCCTCGGGTAATCCCCACTTTGACACCGGAGGAATTAGCCAGGTACACATAGTGGTCGGTCATACAATGTTGCTCGCCCCACTCCGGCTGACGGCAAGTTCCCGCTGCATAGTGACACTTTTCTGGGCTCATAATACAGCTGTCGCACTGCGCCAGGCGCTGAAAACACGGATAACAATAACCCTGATTGAAGCTCTTCTTGGTTTTTCGATCACAGTGCACGCAGTTGATCGCGCCACCGTAACTTAGCTGTATACTTTTACCCAGCAGCGCGTTCATATCGATACGCTCGTCACCCAGCGGCAACGTGTACTGAACTGGCGCAACCAGGGCGGTCTCCATCTTGCGAATACGACCTGCAGCTATCAATTGGGTCAACGTGTTTCTCCTATTTTGTTAAAAAGTGGTTATCGACATGGCGCTGTTAATTCCATTTCAGGGGCGTCTCGTCAATGTCATCGTCACACAGAGCACCGGCGGCTTTTGCGCCCCGGTCAATATAACCGACACGCTCTTGCTCCGGCAGATAGCGCTCACCGTAGCTTATGATCGCCTCCATGCAGGTCTCTTTTTGCTGCTGACTCAAAACCTCGCCATTGGGCCACTTGCCAATTTCGATGGCGCGTTTAAAACTGTCGTGTATGTCCGGCGTCATCGCCTGTAACATTTTATCTACATCCATCATGCCTGCCTAATTATCTGCTTCATTACCTGCATCATTACCTGTCTTATAACCTATCTTGTTGCCTATCTTATTGCCCGGCTTATATACCCAACTGCACTGCCCGTTTAGCAGGCCGCTGGGCCTTAACAGATCCGCTAATCTGACCGCCAGGCCAGCGGCGCCAAAATACCGCAGTTTATCTTGATTAGCCAATATTTCAGTAGCACTGTAGAGCATCCTTAAAGCGCCTCGGCGAACCACAATATAGCCGCCTCGGGCGCTGCGGCGCGTGGCCTCATAGAATTTTTTGTCAGCGTTTGTTACCGGCAATCAATCCGGCTCCCAGACCCAATACCATGCCCTTTATGAGGCCACCGACATGGGCGGCATTGGCGACAGTACCAGCCCCCAGCAATGTTGCAAAGCCAAGCAGGCATAGCACTAGCCAAATCAACATAAAAGCGATAACAGCCTTGGGAATTTGCAGCGACCGCTGGGGCTGAACCAAGCTCCACACCCAACCGTAGCCGAGCAAGCCGTAGATAACGCCCGACATACCACCAAAAATAGCGTTACCTGAAAATAGATGCTGGGCAATATTAGAGCCCAAGCCCATCAATACTATCAGCCCCAAAGTGCGAGCGCTGCCATGAAGAAGCTCAATCCGACGCCCCAAGTCCCACAGCCACAAGGTATTGAAAACCAGATGAAGCAAGCTAAAGTGAAGGAATATTGGGGTTAACAACCGCCAGTATTCAGCGCCCACTTGACCGAATACCAGAATACCACCGCGCTGCTGGAAGTCGATAAAGGTCAATAATCGAACCCACTCATAGTCGCCGTCGAAGTGGACCAGCAAAAACCCGAGTATACTCAACAGCGAAAAAACCAAGGTAACCGGTACCCCGCTAACAGCAAGCGATACGGTTGCGGCGCGACTCTTCTTCGGCTTTAGGCCGGGTAGCTGAGCACCGTCTAAAAAAAGCTTATAGGCGGTTGCCACTTGGCTGGCGTCTTCTTCACTGCCCACCAGCAGCCATACACTATCGCCCTGATCCAAAATTCGATGGCTCATTTTTTGCTGCCACAAATACTGACTGAAGGTTTGTAACTCAGCCTCGGTATTTACTTTTATAACAACAATTTCAGCCATAGCCGGTAGCGTTCTCAACAGTAGTGAATTGCCAGGGCCACGGTATAACCGCGCGCAAGCCAATAAATCAAGTGACAGTATAATAAATGCCGCCGACCAAGACGACCTTGTTTATGCTTTGTTGTCTACCCAGGCAAATTGTTTAGCCGACAGTACCGCTGAACTGTCCATACGATAGGCCACCAGCTTACCGTCTTTAACCGCACTATAATCGAGACAGGCGATATTGGGTAACAGCGGCGCCGGATCGCCCTTAAGCCAATAGTGTCCGACAAATAGCGGTCGTTGCTCGGGGCCGTAAAAAGGGAGATATTCGCGTTCGCGCTCAGTCAGTGGGCTAGCAGCAGCACTGGCGTTAAGTTTGTCCGGCTGAAATTCAATATCACCATAACAACTGGGATTTTCAACCCAGAACTTCACTCTAAAACTTCTGCGCCGATAGCCGTCACTGCTGAGCATGCTCTGCTCATCGGGCAGCATTAAGCTGACCCCTCGAGTGGTTCTACCCAACAGCTGTGCAGCAAAGGTGCGGTAGTCTGCGCCGTCAATTAGCATTTTTTGATCGATGGTGAGCGCCGGTGATTGCTTGGCAAACTTGTCGATCAAAGCCGAGTCCCAGCAGGCATGGGCTACGCGAAAGTGTTCGAACTGTAACACCAACGGCCACTGATAAAACCACTGCAGGGTGTCTGCCCAATCGGACCGATGGTTGGCAAATTGCTCTAGGGTTTCACCAATAGAGCGATTATTGGAGGCGTTGTGCGCACGCAGATAGTCGCTGTCACTGCCGGGTACTAGCGTGGTGTAGGCCAGCGCGTGATATTCGTGATTACCCATAATCACCTGCGCACTACCGGCTTCCACCATCTCCCGCAGTAGCAGCACTGACTCGCGTATTTGTGGGCCGCGATCGATAATATCACCGAGGAAAACTAACTGCCGGGGTCGGCGCTGGTCGTGGTAGTGATAGACACCGCCGCGCTTTTGATAGCCCAGCAGCACCAACAGTCTGCGCAAACGATCGGCGCAGCCGTGGATGTCACCAACAATGTCATAACCGTGATAACGTGGGTGATCGGCGTTTTGAATAGACGGCTCGGTATTATTCAACTCAATAACTCAGCAATATTTTCAGCAACTTTTTCAGCAATACAGTTCAACGACTGCGGCCAGCAGTATTCTGCGGTGCCTTCCCTAACAATACCTTCACCCACCCAATCTTGACCCCCAACCCAGTTTATCGCGACAGCTGGCATAAAAACTGTGATCCAGCGGGTGAATAAGCTTCATTTTATTACGGCGCTTTTTAATATGTATGATATCGCCGGCCATAGTCTCTATTTGTACTTGGCCGTCACAGGTAACCGGTAAATGGGCCTCTTTGGACTCATTAATGATGATTTTTATTTCACTGTTGCCGTCGACCAAAATAGGCCGTGAACTCAGCGTATGCGGAAACATGGGTACCAGTACCACCGCATCTAACTTGGGGTGCATTATCGGGCCACCAGCGGACAGCGAATAGGCGGTCGAGCCGGTGGGCGTGGCCACAATCAATCCATCGGAGCGCTGGCGGTAGACAAATTCGTCATCGATATAAAGATCAAAGGCAATCATTTGCGCCGAGCTACCTGAATTGAGTACCACATCGTTAAACGCTTCGGACCGTCCTATAGACTCGCCGTTACGCATAACTTGTGCACTTAACAAGAAACGGCTCTCTTGGGTATATTCACCGCGCAATACCGCGCCCACTCTTTCCTCGATTTCACCGGGAAGAATGTCGGTAAGAAAACCCAAGCGCCCTCGATTAATTCCCAATATCGGCACGCTGCGGCGGGTTAGACTTCTTACTGCCCCCAGCAGACTGCCGTCACCGCCCAGAACAATAATTAAATCGCAGACGTCACCCAATGTGCGCGGGGTACACACCTCACAGTTGCTGTCGGGCAACATCGGCGCGATGGAGTCACACAGATAAACTTCTACATCTTGGCTCGCCAAAAAGGACATCAGTACTTTTAAGGAGTCATCAACCCCTTCGCGGCCGGTGATTCCAATATTTTTAAATGGTGTCATAGGGAGTATCTATACTCTTTTGCCTTTAATGTCGAAAGGCTTCCTTAAAAAGGTTATTTTGCCCTGTTCACGCTGCTGTTTTGTTGCTCGCTAGCAATGCGAATACTTTTATTAGCGGGCATACCCACGGTGGCAATTTCAAGCCTGTCTAGCTAACGGTGTCCACTGAGCCGGCACTGGGTTAAACATTAAGCGATAGTGCCGGTCTTACTACTTTCATCTACAACAACGTAGCCGCGGCTGCCATTAGCGTAATACCCAGCGCAGGGCACTTTTCGCAGAGTGTTACCGCAGGGGTTATCCAACGCAGCCACCTAGCAGTGCCACCCGGCACAGCCGCTTAGCATCACCGCTTAGCGTTGCCAAACCGCGGTACCTCAACTAGCGCGCGTTGGCAGCCTTTGCGCTGTGGCGGTGATGATATTCGTCTTCGAAGCTAACATCAATCCATTTTGCCATAGCCTTGATGGCGCTGCTCTCACTCTACAAGCTAACTGAAGGGGTCTGCGGCGGCTGC
>JBLHLU010000215.1:0-7096 GCA_047623385.1 Paraglaciecola psychrophila | reverse complement strand
AAATTGTCCAATTCTATCGTCCACCTATTTAGCTTAAAGTCACATCCTCTTCTTACGCTTGAATTCGCGAGTAACGATGTCGATTCATAGAACTTTACGCAAGATTTTTTTTACCGCCACCATCGTGCTGCTGTCGGGCTGCGAAACGGTCGTGATGTCTCCTTCCGGTGATATTGCCGCCCAGCAAGCGAACCTTCTTGTCTGGGCGACGGGGCTGATGCTGATTATTGTTGCTCCGGTCATTTTCTTTATCCTACTGTTTGCGTGGCGCTATCGTGCTGGCAACAAAGAGGCCGTCTATGAGCCAGATTGGGATCACTCCACCAGCTTGGAACTCCTTATTTGGGCTGCGCCGCTGGCAATCGTTATCGCCTTGGGTGCGCTGACTTGGGTCAGCACCCACCAACTCGATCCCTATCGACCTCTTGATCGTATTGCTGAAAATAGGCCAATTCCAGAGGGAGTTGAAACTCTGATTGTAGAAGTGGTGGCGATGGATTGGAAGTGGCTATTCTTTTACCCGGAGCAGGGCATTGCGGTGGTCAACCAGTTGGCCGCCCCGGTTGACCGTCCGATCAAGTTCAAGATCACATCAACCACTATGATGAACTCATTTTTTATCCCTGCACTAGCAGGCCAGATTTATGCGATGGGCGGCATGGAAACTAAACTACACGCCGTTATCAATGAGCCTGGGAGCTATGACGGCTTCTCTGCAAACTATTCTGGCGCAGGCTTTAATGGTATGCGCTTCAAATTCCTCGGTATGCCCGAAGGCGATTTTGAACAGTGGGTGGCCAAAGTGAAAGCAGACGGCGAAGTACTTAGCCGTAGCGTCTACCAAGAGTTAGCAAAGCCCAGCGAATACAATCCGGTGCAATACTACAGCGCAGTTGAACCAGAGCTTTACGAATCCATTCTCAATCGCTGCGTCGAACCCGGCACCCCGTGCATGAAGGACTGGATGTCGCCTCATGAAGGTAATCACAACGTTCCGGCTAGCGCGAGCACTCAGAGCGAGGCCGGCCATGATCACTAATACATTACGCATAGCTGCTTTAACCGTTTCACGTATATCCCATCCACTGACAATGCCCGCGGGCACTGGTACTTTTCATGACTGAACAGTTTGATCTAGGCAAGCTTGTATTTGGCCGTCTCAGTTGGGACGCTATACCCTTACACGATCCTATCCTGATAGCGACATTCGCTATGGTTGTGCTCGGCGGTGGCGCTTTAGTAGCAGCACTAACCTATTACAAGGTTTGGGGCTATTTATGGCGGGAATGGATTACCAGCATTGATCACAAACGCATCGGCGTGATGTATATGATCTTAGGTTTTGTGATGCTAATGCGGGGTTTTTCTGACGCCATTTTAATGCGGGTTCACCAAGCGTTTGCTTTTGGAGATTCTGCAGGCTTTTTGCCGCCAGATCATTACGACCAAATTTTTACCGCTCATGGCGTCATTATGATTTTCTTCGTAGCAATGCCTTTTGTTGTCGGCTTAATGAATTACATCGTGCCGCTGCAAATTGGTGCGCGCGATGTTGCTTTCCCATTCTTAAATAATTTGAGTTTTTGGATGACCGCTGCGGGTGCTGGCCTAGTGATGGTCTCACTATTTATCGGTAAATTTGCAAAAACTGGTTGGCTCGCTTACCCGCCTCTATCAGGGATATTACAAAGTCCTGGTGTTGGTGTGGACTATTATATTTGGGCCTTGCAGATAGCCGGGGTGGGGACGCTGTTGTCTGGTATTAACTTAGTGGTAACCATTATTAAAATGCGCGCGCCCGGTATGAATATGATGAAAATGCCGGTATTTGTTTGGACTTCATTGTGTGCCAATATTTTGATTGTTGCCGCCTTCCCCGTTTTGACCGCGGTAATGGGCATGCTTACGTTGGACCGTTACTTAGATATGAATTTTTTCACCAACGATCTTGGCGGTAACGCCATGATGTACGTGAATTTAATTTGGATTTGGGGTCACCCAGAGGTCTACATCCTAATTCTGCCGCTGTTTGGAGTGTTTTCTGAAATAGTTGCCACTTACAGTCGTAAACGCCTGTTTGGCTACTCATCGATGATTTACGCCACCGTAGTAATTACCGTGCTGGCTTATATGGTATGGCTACATCACTTCTTTACCATGGGCGCTGGCGCGACGGTGAACAGTTTCTTTGGTATCGCCACCATGATTATCTCAATACCGACGGGTGCGAAACTATTTAACTGGTTGTTCACCATGTACCGCGGCCGCATCCAGTTTGACGTGCCTATGTTATGGACTATCGGCTTTATGATAACCTTCATTATTGGTGGCATGACGGGAGTGTTATTAGCAGTACCACCGGTAGACTTTGTACTGCATAACAGTCTGTTCCTGATCGCTCACTTCCATAACGTCATTATTGGTGGGGTGGTTTTTGGTACCTTCGCTGCTGTTACCTATTGGTACCCCAAGGTTACTGGCTACAAGCTCGATCCGTTTTGGGGTAAAGCGTCATTCTGGTGTTGGTTCATTGGCTTTTACCTCGCATTTATGCCGCTCTATCTACTGGGTTTCATGGGTGTAACGCGACGCATGAGTCGTTTCGATGATCCGTCACTGCAAATTTGGTTCCAGATTGCACTGGGTGGCGCCTTGCTAATTGCGTTAGGCATTCTTTGTTTTATTATCCAACTTTATGTCAGTTACAAAAATCGCGATTCACTGCGCGATGAAACCGGCGATCCATGGCATGGTCGGACCCTTGAGTGGTCAACCTCGTCACCACCACCTCAATACAACTTCGCCTTTACGCCGCGAGTGTATGACATCGATGCGTGGTGGCATATGAAAGCCAATGGTTTTGTTCGCCCTACTGCGGGCTTTATGGCCATACATATGCCCAAGAACACCGCAGCGGGTATTGTGCTTGCCAGTATTAGCGCTGTGTTTGGCTTCGCGATGATTTGGCATATGTGGTTGATAGCAGGTTTAGCTTTTGTCGCATTGCTGACCGCCATTATTATTCATACATTTAACTATAATCGTGAATACTACATACCCGTAGAAGAAGTAGAGAAGGCCGAGGCGAAATTTGCGGCTAAACAAAACGAGGTGCTTGTTTAAGATGGAAAACTCAGTAGTAATGCCGGTAACGCAACCGGCTAACTTTGAATTTTTAGTGCGCGAAGAAGAGCACGTTGCCAACGGTACCTTGCTGGGTTTTTGGCTCTACCTGATGAGTGATTGCCTGATCTTTGCTGCGCTATTTGCGACTTATGGTGTGTTGAGCCAAAGTTATGCTGGCGGGCCAACTGGCGCTGACCTGTTTGACCTGCCACTAGTGGCGTTAAACACCAGTTTCCTACTGGTTTCGTCGATTACTTACGGCTTTGCCATGCTACAAATGCAGCAGGGTAAATTGTCGGGGACCATGCTTTGGCTGGCCATTACAGGCGTATTAGGTGTGGGATTCTTAGGCTTAGAGCTCTATGAGTTTTATCATTTAATTCAGCAAGGCGCAGGTCCGCAAACGAGTGGTTTCTTATCCGCATTCTTTGCACTGGTAGGCACTCATGGTCTTCACGTTGTCTTCGGTATCCTTTGGTTAGTGACACTGCTGGTCCAACTGCGCATGTATGGACTTACCGGCGCTAACCGTCGCCGCCTATTCTGCTTATCAATGTTTTGGCATTTTCTTGATGTGGTTTGGATCGGCGTATTCACCATTGTTTACCTGATGGGGTCAATGTCATGAGCGAACAAAACCAACAGAGTCTAAACCACCAAACTGAAGAAGGTCCACACAGTACCTTTAGTGGCTATATGATCGGCTTTATTGCCTCGGTCATTTTAACCGTTATTCCTTTCTTGTTAGTCATGGCCGATGTGTTTAGTTCACAGAATATGACCATCGTGATTATCCTCGGTTTAGCTTTAGTGCAAATTGTGGTGCATATGATTTATTTTCTGCACATGAATTTTCACTCTGAGGGGGGGTGGAATATGCTTTCACTACTTTTCACGCTGCTATTAGTATTCATTACTTTGGCTGGTTCACTGTGGGTGATGTACCACATGAACGTCAATATGATGCCTGGTATGTAACTAGTAGCAGTTGACTACAGTCGCCCATGCAGTGAGAAAATTAGATAATGCATGAACGCAGCGCGCTATTAAAATGGTCTATTGCAATATTCGGACTATTTTCTTTCGTCAGTTTGATTCTGTTAGGCAACTGGCAGCTAGATCGTCGAATCTGGAAGCTAGACCTTATGCAGCGCGTTGAAACCCGAGTTCACGCATCCCCAGAATCAGCGCCGGACGTTACTAGATGGCAAACTATCAGCAAAAACACCGACGAGTACCGGCGGGTCTCGGTGAGCGGCAACTTCCTTAGCGACAAAGACACCTTGGTCGTCGCGGCAACTGAACAAGGCAGTGGTTACTGGGTTCTCACACCCTTTCAGCGCGTCGATGAGAGTATTGTTTTAGTCAATCGGGGATTCATCAGTCAAGGTGTTCAACCCGCGCCAGCGCTAACGGGCTTACAGCAGGTGGTGGGGTTGTTGCGAATGACCGAACCTGAAGGCAGTGTATTAAGAACCAATGAGCCGGTTTTGGATCGTTGGTATTCACGGGATGTGACCGCAATTGCTACCCACCAGAAGGTAATCGCCGCACCCTACTTTATCGACGCAGAAAAACGAGGACTCGAAAAGCCACCTTTGCCCGCTCAAATCGGGCAAGTTCCTGTAGGCGGGCTTACCAGAATTAGCTTTTATAATAGCCACATGGTTTACGCCATCACGTGGTACGGCTTAGCTATTATGATCATTGGCGCTGGCGTTATTATTGTTCGAGAAAATCGTCGATCAAGATCAAACTGAAACCAGCTGCGACTTAGCGTTACACGTAGGTATACTGTTTGTACGCTCTCGAAAGTTAATGATAACAACCAGTAGCCGATTATGACCGACGACCTACCGCAGCGCAGCTACGCTACCAGTAATGATACTGACACCCTCGGTAAGCACATGCGCCAACTGGTGCAGCTTCGCTGGTTGGCAGTGCTCGGTCAACTGCTGACTATTGTCGTTACCCACTATGGCTTTGGCGTAGACCTGCCTTTGGAGCTAATGTTAAGCGTGCTGGGTGGACTCGTCGCGTTTAATGCGCTTAACGAGCTCGCCCTGCGGTTTAAACACCGTGTACGTACCGCAGAGCTATTTATGGGCCTACTGGTCGATATGGCCACATTGACCATACAGCTATATCTCAGTGGCGGTGCTACCAACCCATTTGTTTTCCTTTATTTATTGCAGGTTGGGCTTGCTGCAGTACTTTTGGCGCCATCTTATGCCTGGGCGCTACTAGGCGTGGCCACACTCTGTTTTCTCTGGTTGGCGGAAATGGCTAGACCACTTGGGTTAGCGCTAGATTATCACCTCGGCATACACAGTTACTATGTTGAGGGTATTTTGATCTGCTTGATCCTTAATGCCGCTTTACTGGTCATTTTTATCAATCGTATAAACAGCACCCACCGCGAACATGATGCGCGTCTAGCCGAATTACGTCAGCGCGCCGCAGAAGAAGACCATATTCTTCGGATGGGTTTGTTAGCGTCAGGGGCAGCGCACGAATTAGGCACACCGCTGTCTACCATAGCGGTTATTCTTGGTGATTGGCAGCGCATGCCCTTTCTTAAATCAGATCCAGACCTGGGTGAAGAAGTTACCGAAATGCAAACCCAAATTCAACGCTGCAAGACAATTGTTAGCGGCATACTCACGTCTGCAGGTGAGACCCGTGGTGAGTCCTCTGGCGAGACCACGGTATGTGACTTTTTTGACGAACTGATCAGTGATTGGCAAAGCACACGCAAAGTTCGTGAATTTAGTTTTCAAAATTTAGTTGGCGAAGACATCGATATCGCGTCAGATACCGTATTAAGACAAACTATCTGCAATCTTCTGGACAACGCGCTAGAAGCCTCTCCAGAGTGGGTCGGTCTTGAAGTTTTACGCCAAAACGAAATGCTACTTATTAGAATCGTTGATCGGGGCCCAGGCTTCTCCACCGAAATTTTAAATCGACTTGGACAGCCCTACCAATCTACCAAGGGTCGTTCTGGTAGCGGTCTGGGCTTGTTTTTTGTTTTTAATGTTGCGCGTATTTTGGGTGGCGAAGTAGGAGCACGCAATCGTCAGGAAGGAGGCGCTGAAATAAACCTTTGCTTACCACTAGACGCACTCCGTCTAAAAGAGGCTTAAAGTTATGACAGATGACGAAAATAGTATTCCTAGAACCCTCATACTCATCGAAGACGATGAAGCATTTGCAAGAACGCTAAGGCGGTCATTTGAGCGGCGCCATTACACCGTACTCAGTACCAATAGTTTAGAAGGTGCGCAGAAAATTTTAGAAAATCATTCCCCAGGCTACGCCGTGGTGGATCTTAAATTAGACGGTGAAGCCTCTGGTCTTGCGTGTGTCCAGGCTTTACACAAACACGACCCCGATATGCTCATTGTGGTGCTGACGGGCTACGCGAGCATTGCAACGGCAGTTGAAGCAATCAAGCTTGGTGCCTGCTACTACCTTGCGAAACCTTCAAATACTGATGACATTGAAGCCGCATTTAAAAGCGCTGAAGGCAATGTGGAAGTAAAGATTCGCGGCCGCGCTACCTCAATCAAAACTCTTGAGTGGGAGCACATTCACGAAACACTCGCTGACACCGGTTTCAATATCTCAGAGACGGCTAGAAGATTGGGCATGCATCGCCGAACTCTCGCTCGAAAACTCGCGAAACAACAAGTTAATTAGGGCCCATCCAGAAATAAATAACCCTATGAAATAAATAGCAATATGTTCGTTAGACATAAAAATCCTCTTGAATTTGTTAAACTTAAGGTGTGAACAAAAAGCAAAAAAACCAAGAGGATTTAGCAAGCGAGAAACCCGCATAAGCCACGCAAGTGTATTTAAAAACTACTCTGCACACGAATTGAGAGTCCGGCTCAAAAGTCTGTCTGACTTATTGGGTCAGCATTCACGAATAATAACGCTATTCGCCAAATATTGAGTGGGCGAG
>JBLHLU010000214.1:0-7112 GCA_047623385.1 Paraglaciecola psychrophila | reverse complement strand
TTGAATATTTGCATCCCGAAAATCTAACAGTATCTGGTCAACTTGAGTTCCAGATTCCATCAACGTTCCCTCAGTAATCTCTACTGCAACTGCATCTGCAGCTAACTTAAGTGCCTGCAAATGGTCCAGCCAATCTTGGGCGCTAAATGCGTCATTTTTAAACTGCACTAACGAAGTATTGACACTAATCTGAAAGTTGGGTTGCAGGGAAGCGCGCCAGCGAGCCGACTGCCGACAGGCCTCATGGAATACCCAACCGCCGATTCCCACGATCAATTTCGTTTCTTCTGCAATCGGAATAAACTCGGCGGGCCCAACCAAACCTCTTTCAGGGTGCTGCCAACGTATAAGGGCTTCAGCCTTACATATATCGCCATTGGAGAAATTAACGATCGGCTGGTAATACAGTTGAAACTGATTTTTTGATAAAGCCGTTCGCAAGTCACTAATCAATGACATGCGATACAATGCATTGTGCTGCATTGAAGGCGTAAAATACTGGAAGCTATGACCGCCGCTATCTTTCGCTGCATACATGGCTTGATCAGCATTTTTCAGCATTTCAATCGGATCAGCAGCATCTTGTGGATAAAATGTGATACCAATGCTTGTTGAAATAAAGGCCGTTTCTTGGTCAAGCTCAAAAGGTTCTGCCATTTTTTCAAGCAAGTCACTCGCGACTCGATTAACTTGAGCAGGGTTATCTATTCCGCCCATAACAATGATAAATTCGTCGCCGCCAAGTCGTGCAACGGTATCCACTTCTCGAGTGAGACCGCTTAGCCTTTTTGCCGCTTCTATTAGCAACTGGTCGCCAACATTGTGCCCCAAGGTATCGTTGATATCTTTAAATCCATCGAGGTCGAGAAATAATAAGGCGATACTTCTACCTGAGCGATCGGCTAATTTAATTTCTTGTTCGAGGTAATCATTTACCCGCTGACGATTGGCCAATCCGGTTAGCGAGTCATAATTTGCCTGCCTCCAAATTATCAGGTCCGATTGTTTTCTGGCCGTCACATCTTCGCACAATGAGGCTACCCCAATAATCACCCCTGCGGCATCAAGTAGCGCGGTGTTATACCACTCACAGTTGATTGTTCTACCGTCTTTAGTAATATTATCGTTACTGCTATGCAACCCGCCTCTGTCATCGAGTAACGCGTCATAAATCTCATCCACCTCAGGTTTCAGCACACCATTCACAATAAAACCTGCTGGAGACCTGCCCATCGCTTCATCGGCTGTATAGCCGAATATTTTTTCAGCGGCCATGTTCCACTGAGTCACGCGAAAGTTCTTATCCCATGAAATAGCCGCCAGTGGGGTATTGCGCAGATGATCAGATAGCTGTGATTCACTTTCAATTAGTGCAAACCCCGTTTTTATACGCTCGTCAAAAGTTTTTAAAATCAACCCCAGCAATGCAGTAGCTGGAGTAAAGACAAAAAACAACGGCATAAAAAAGACCGCCATTACTTGTTCAGCAAAGGGTGATGGCAGCTGGGTTAATAAACCTATTTGAAAAATATGTAACAGTAAGCCGAATAACAAGAGCTGTGACAAATTGATTTTCGCCCAACCTTTTTGAACGCCATATCGATAAGCTAAACCTAAAAAAGTAGCAATTATGACGATTTCGAATCGGGAAAAAACGTCCACACAACCGAGAAATAAGTGGTAGCCTACTGCGATAATCACGGCACTTGCTGCTCCGATCGGGCCTGTGAACAGACCGGCCATGCTTAAAACTACAGATCGGGGATCAAGTATAACACCGGGACTTAGCTCAATGGGCAGGGTCATACCGACTACACAGATCCCACCGAACAATGCGCCGGAAAATACTTGTCTGGCAATATTGCGCCTATAAAAGTAGTGCGCAATAAGGCCATACAACAAACTAAGCGACAACAAAAGTGAAATTGAATAAATCAGATCAACTGTCATAAAAACTCTAAACTACCGATAGTCATTATCACTAGCCTACCCACTATATTATATTTTTTAACTTTTATTATTATTGTTACGTGTTATACAGTGCTGATGGCTTAAAATAGGAAATTTTTTACATCTTAACTTTATATGACGCGCTTTGCATCTTTCTTTTTTAAACCACTGAACCGCTCAGTTTGTAACGAGCGTGGCGAAAGGCTTCTAGCGTTGCTAAGTGGATTTTCATCAATTCATCAGCTGATTTAAGACCCATAGATACAGGAAAAAAATAGCTGCTTAACTAATTATTAGAGAAATAATTAGAGAAATAATTTAGGAAATAAATTATCAGGACAGCTGAAAAAATCGTTTAATTTGACCCCTCTATAGAACTTATCGATTGGGCCTGACGTAGCGGGCAAGCCGTTGCAGAAAGTGGCTGATGTTCGTTTTCCTAAATTAAAAAATAATTACACTGGTGCATTTTAGATCTCAACTTTCATCTATATAGAGGTTGAGAATCTGTTAACTAATGACATCGGGTAGTTCTCGCAGTTAGCGAGCAACACCGTTTGCGGTGATACCCAATCACTGCCCTAGCTAGCGTGACCTAAAGGTTGGCAATACCAACTCAGTAGTAAAGTCTTCATAGTCATCGCCAGCGCCAGCGGCTCATCAAACATCAGATGATGAAAGGTTTCCGGCACGTTTAAAAAAGGATACTTTCCCGCGACTAATTTTTTTGTGTAAGCCGCCGCCTCTCGACTGTAATCAGTACTGGTTTCAGCCATAATAAAAGCCGCCGGACAGGCCGTAGCGATTAATTTTTCAGTTTGCGTTACTACCTCTTCTAGACCCACATCCAAATTCCGGAACATACCGGGATCAAATTTCCAGGTCCATCCGCCCTCGACTTCACGCAGTGATTGCTCGGCGATATAATCGACTAAAAAGGGGTTTTTGCAGCTTTGCTCAGGCACCAGTCTAAATCGACTTTTGGCTTCTTGATGATTAGCATAGACGCGGGTTGGTCGCTGTGGCTTATCAAGCAGCGTTTCTCGCATTGCGATGAATTCTGCCGCGGTGGCTGGTGTTTGTATAGCGAAGTCAATCATCACCACACCGGCCAGCTCTTCGCCGAAGCAATAGCCCGCTTCCAGCGTGTTGAAGGCGCCGAAACTATGGCCGGCAACAAAAAATTTGTCGCTAATGCCCGCCGCCTTTGCAACCCCCATTACCTCGCTGGCAAACTGTCTACGACTATACTGCTTGCGCCAACCGCTGTTGCCAGAACCGGAGCTGTCCATGGCCACCACATAAAATTGATCTGCCAGTAATGGCGCTATCGGCCGCCACCACTCGAGATGCGCATTACTGCCGTGCAGTAATACAAGCCCCGGTTTATCGCGATCGCCCCAGCTCACATAGTTGATGGAACAGTCATCGACCATGGCACAACCAGACTCGCTGTGGGTACTGAGTGCCTGCGAAAACCATTGGGGATATACTATCTTGTCACTATCAGTCATTGCCTATGCCGTCCTAAATGCCAAGTAATTAACCATAGTGCCTTGATTGGCCCAGCCGCGCAATATTGCCAAAAATTTATGTTATAGCCTGTTTGGTGAGCCAAATACGTCGCCTAACAGGTGTCCGTTAAGCCAAGCAGACCGGGAAACACTTTGCCTCAATGTGGTGATGGCAGCTAAGCACTGCTGCGCGAGCAACACGTTGACGATGACTAAGCCTGCGCTTTTTGTATCTGAGTCGGCTTTATTTTACTATAGCGCACATTATTCGCCCACAACCTACAAGAGAGAACCATGTCGACGCCTCGCGCCCCTAGTTTTTTACAAGCGATTGTCTGTTTTGGTGGTGTTATTGCCATCATCGCCTGCGGTTTATTTTTCTTCGCTATCAGCCTCCATAGCCTGATGTTTTTGGCGCTGCTGTGGAGTGGACTCAACGCTTATTATGTAGGTCACAACTACCAAAGCATCCGCGCAGCGATGAGCGATTCTGTCAGTCGAGCGCTACCGGCAATCTACATCTTTATATTGATCGGCATGGTGATCGCCAGTTTTATGCAAAGTGGCACTATAGCTACTCTTATCTATTATGGGCTGGCGCTACTAAGCCCGGCCTACTTTCTCGCCGCAGGATTGGTGCTGTGCGCGTTGATGTCGGTCGCCACTGGCACCTCTTGGGGTACCGCCGGCACTATGGGGCTAGTCTTAATGGGCGTGGGCGCAGCCATGGGTATACCGCTGCCGCTGGTTGCTGGCATGGTGATCAGTGGCGCCACTTTTGGTGATAAGTTATCGCCAATTTCTGACACCACCAATCTTGCAGCGATGAGCGCTGGCACTGATCTGTACCGGCATATTCAGTCCATGCTGATGACCACGGCGCCCACCTTTGTATTGGTGTTCATCGTATTTTTGCTAATCGGTCAACAGTACGCCGACGGTGCCTTAGCCGCTGGTGACCTAAATGCAATACAACAGGCCTTAGCCGGTCACTACCAACTGTCAGCGTTGGTAACACTATTGCCATTGTTAGTGATGATTTTACTCAGCGCCCGCAGGGTCGAGGCCGAAGTTGCCATGTCTGCCAGTATTATCTGCGCGGTAGTCATCGCGCTGTGGTACCAAAATCAACAGCTGTCGGTGGTACTTAATGCGTTGTGGTCCAATACCGCCCCTAGCACCGGTATCGAAAATCTCGATGCGCTACTCGGCAGAGGCGGTATTAGCTCGATGTCTTGGACCCTAATACTGGCCTTGATGGCGTTGGCGCTGGGGGGGATTTTACAGGTAGCTGGGTTCTTACCGGTATTGCTCAGCGGGTTTATCGCCCGCTTAAAACGTGCCACATCGCTGATCGCCGCTACCATGTTGTGCGGTTTATTCGGCAATATGGCGATGGGCGAAGCCTATATTTCGATTATTTTGAATTGCCAATTATTCCGCCACAGCTTCGAGAAAAAAGGCATTGACCCGGCGGTATTGTCACGTAGTGTTGAAGAGGGATCGACCCTAACTACTGGCCTGATCCCCTGGACTACCGCCGGTGCCTTTTACGCTGCTACTCTAGGCGTTCCGGTTTTAGACTACGCGCCCTACGCTTTGCTTAATTACCTCAATCCACTGGTGTCGATAGCGATGGCCTCATTGGGCCTGGGTTTGATGAAATCAGCGGCGACCACCAAAGCGCCCTAAATGCTGTTTGCTGACTAGCTCTGCTGCTTAGGTTTGCTCGTCTCGGGCAGCTATACCGACGCTTTCAGAGAGTTCGGCGATACGCAATTCACCGTCGCGGGTTTGGCCACCGAGGGCCATAATCTTTGCCATGTTTCGCTGGGCAGCGTCATAACGCAGCGACTGCTGAAATAAAAACGCCTCCTCCTTCAAGCCCTCTTCGACCGGTAATTCGGCGTTGAGCACCGACTGTTTAGCCAGTGCTACAGCGTGTGGTGGCCACAGCGCAATACGCCGTGCCAGATTATCAACGTGTGTGTCCAGTGCTGATTGTGTGGCGAACACTCGATTGAGGTAGCCCCACTGCTCGGCCGTATCGGCATCGAGATCCTCTGCGCCCAGGATAAGCTCCAGCGCCCGCCCACGACCAATAAGCCGGGGTAGCTGCTGGGTACCGCCACCACCGGGCAAGATCCCAATCGGTACTTCCATTTGATTGATAACGGTCTTTTCCCTGAGCCCAAAACGCATATCACAGGCACTGCACAGCTCGTTGCCACCGCCCCCTACCCTGCCGGCAATTTTAACCAGTGATGGTGTCGCCATAGTTCTAAATCGCTCACACATGGCATGAAAATCGTTTAGCTGTGACTCGCGCTGCGCCGGATGCTCTATCGGAAAACCTTGAATCATCTCAATATCGAAGTGGGCGATAAAAAAATCGGGGTCCGCACTTTGCACTACCAGCACTTTCACGGCTTCGTCAGCCTCCACCTCTTTACTAAAGGCCACCAAGTCGCCATAGAGCTGTTCGGTCATCACGTTAACTGGCGGATTACTAATTGTTGCCGTTAGCACACCGCTGTGTAGGTCTGTAGATAAGGTTTTGTAGGTATAACGCATGCTTTGACGCTCCTGTTATTGTATTCAGGTTTCGCCGGGGGTCTTCCATTCAAACACCGGCGCTTCTTTATCAGAATCGGCATACTTAGCTTGTAAACCCTGCAGAAAATTGCGCAACACTTGGTCTTTACACTCGCGAAAGTGTTTGTGGTCGCGCTTGCGGAAGAAGGCACTCAGCTCGTGCTTGCTGATCAGCAAACCCGCTAGCCCCAGCAGTGCTAGCATCTCGTCGGCCTTTAAATTAAGGGCTATCTTGAGTTTTACTAAGACAATATTATTGTCAAGCTTTGACTCTGGCACTGGCTGCGGACCGTCCTTTTTCCCTCGCTTAAAAACGATAAAGCCATTTAAAAATGTTGCCATTTGCAGGTCGGTGCAGGCGATATAATCGCTGTCCTCCTCCCTTTTTAACCAGTTGCTAATTTCGCTGCGATTAGTTGCGCCGCCACCCAATTCGAATAAATGGATCATCTTGCTATCTTTTAGATCAAAGATAAATCTAACTCGACGCAAAATATCGTTGTTGATCACTGTGTTGCTCCTTGTCTAGGCGTGGCTAATCAATGGCAGCCAAGCTCTAGTGTTGCCGGCTATCTGAAACCAAATCATGCCCGATTAAGGCGCTAGAAGCCAGTAAACGAAGCCCAGCCAAATACTTTAAGTGAAATTGCCCGGCCCGAACCGCTGGCGCTGCCCAGGTGCATTTTTTCATCTGACCGGCGACTGTGTGTTATCGTGCGGTGATAGCGACATGGCAACACAGCAGCCAATGAACCCCACTAGCCGGCCCCCCACATTCAGGTAATACCACAGATGACAGCACCCCTGCTAACTCCGATCAAAACCGGCTTTCTTCAGTCGCTGAGAATGGTCAAAAAAAGCTATAACAACCCGCTCGAAAATAGCCAGCAGCTGCAGCGGCAATACGGTGATGCGGTGATGCAAAAAGTGGGGAAGATGTGCTTTGTGCACTTGTTCGGCGCTGACGCAAACTCACTGACTTTACTCAATAAAGATCAGGTAGTGTCTAACAAAAAGGCTTGGGACCGTATTATCGGGCGCATATTCCCCAAC
>JBLHLU010000213.1:0-7153 GCA_047623385.1 Paraglaciecola psychrophila | reverse complement strand
TAGCAGCGCGATTGTAATGCGGAATACCCTGTAAAATCCAGCACTTGCTGCACATTGCTTGGATATCCTTGACAGCTGTTGTGACAGTTTCTGTGATTGACAGCAGTACGGTGTGCAATTACTCTGGGGAGTTATGTATTGGGCAAACTTGGGTTGCTAGGCAACCGGCACAGACCGCAGGGGCAGGTGTTTAATAGCCTCTACCAAGCGCAATAGTCTTTATTCATTCCGGCGAAGAGGATTTGACCCTCAATCGGTTGGTGACCCCGCCCGATTGCACTGGCTTGTGTCAAGCAAGGACAGTGAAGTGCCGATGCGACCAATAAATTTAATGTATTTTTAGCTAGAGACCGCAACAACATGACTGATAATGCGCAGATTGAGCCCACCCTCGACAATCCCTTCGAGCAGATCGCCGATAGAGAGTTTTTGATCCCGGGGCAAATCAACTACAACCCCGGACGCTACGAGGAGGCGCTGCAGGCAGGGCAGGCCCTCATTGACAGACCGCAGTTGGCTGCCGGCATAGTTAGCATAGAGAAACAGCACCTCAAGAAACGCATGACGGTATGGGAGCGCTTGGCGATACTGGCTGATGAGGGCACTGAACCGACGATTCTCTTTCACAATTGGGGGCCCAACCTCGACGGCGCTTCGTTAGTGACAGCCGTTGTTCAAATCAAGGGTCGAGATGTTGCAGTATACGGGCACGACTTTACTGTGCGCGCCGGCTCAATGGACGCTACCAACGGTAAAAAACTGGCTCGATTATTCGAGTTGGCGGGCAAGCGCAAGATCCCTTTGGTGGGGATGAATGACAGTGCGGGTGCTTATGTTCCCGCCGGTGTCGGCGGCCTTGACGGCTATGCTGAAGCTTTCACCGGTTTGCGCCGCATTAGCGGTGTGGTGCCTTCAATTATGTGCATGTTCGGTTTTAACGCCGGTGGCGGTTCCTACTTACCTCGCCAGGGTAGTTTTGTTATCCAGCCCAACGATACGTTTTTTGGTCTGACCGGGCCCGGGGTGGTGAAATCGGTACTGGGCGAAGATATCACCCCCGACGATTTGGGTGGTCCCAAAATTCACAGCCAAACCGGCGTCACTGACTTTGTAGTGCCCGATGAGGTCGCTGCGTTGCAAAAGGTCAAAGAGTTGCTCAATTACTTGCCCGCCAATAACAGTGAGTTGGGACCCTACCAAGCTACCTCAGACCCTATCGATCGAAAGACCTGGGATATTGATATCTTGCTGAAAAAGGCGTTCAACTCTCCGACCGGTTTTAATACGCCCTTCGACATTGGCATCTTAATACAGCAGCTCTGTGATCACGGCGACTACTTCGAGATACAGCCCGATCGCGCTCGTAATACGGTTTGTGCGCTGGGACGTATGGGTGGCAATGTTATTGCTTTTGTCGCCAATAATTCAGCCGTCGGTTCGGGTCAGATAGATATTGATGCCGCCTACAAAAATGCGCGATTTATCCGCTTCTGTAATCTGTATAATATTCCGGTTATTTTCATGGAAGATACCACCGGTTTTCTGCCGGGGCGTGAACAAGAAAGTAACGGCATTGTGCAGGCGGGCAGGGCAATGCTCGATGCCATCGTCGACTTGCGTACACCACGGTTCTTACTGCTAGTGAGAAATGCCTTTGGTGGTGCCTATGCCTCGTATAATAACTACCCGACCGGTGCTGATTTAGTGGTAGCACTGCCGACCACTCGACTGGCTGTTATGGGTCCCTCAGCGGGCATGGAGTTTGTGTATAAAAACGAGTTGCGGGAGATTAGGGCTGCAGTTGCCGGCCATACAGCAGCTGCCATAGCGCAGCATATAGAAAACGGCATGGCGGCCGAACAAGCCGCTAGCGCGGCAGCGCAGTCTTCCAGCCTTTGGCTCAAGGAGCAAGAAGCCTTAGTGGTGGCCCGCTACGAGCGCGAGCTGATGAACCCCAATGAGGCTTTGAGCCTGGGTTCAATTTCACAAATAGTGATGCCCAGTGAGCTGCGCAAAGTGCTGGGTGAACAGATGGCTTTCCATCTCCGCCACTACCAGCCAGAGCCGTTGCAGGCGGTGCAGCGCGAATTTTTCTAGTCGTCTGACCGACTAACGGCGCAACTAGCCGGCGAACTGACGAAGTAGCAATAATATATTCAAGGAATCTTTAATGTCCCATAGTGCTAATGACTATTATATGAACAATCCACTTATCCACCGGGATCGGCTGTTGGCTAGCGCGTCCTCGGCCTGGGTTCGCAGCTTTAGTTGCAGCGATATGAAACCGCTGATCATCTGCCGGGGTCCGATTCGCAGAGAAGCCATGGACGTGTTCGATGAGATGGGGATCCACGGCTACGGAATATTATTGTCTGAGAAAGATTCCATTACTTACAGCAACGCGTTGGCGCCCGAACTGAGAACGCTAACTGACCCCAGCCGTATTCACCGAGTACCTGATTACAGTGGTGCCGATAAAGAAGAGCGGCAAATGCGAATCGCGCAGATTATTCAAATTGCCAGAGACAATGGCTACGACTCTATTTTTACCGGTTATGGCTTTATGGCCGAAGACGAGGCTATGGTGGCGGCGATGGAAGGCGCGGGTCTGGTTTTTATCGGCCCATGCTCGAAAACGGTGCACGATGCTGGCCTAAAAGACGAGGCCAAGCGCACGGCGCTGGCAGTAGGGGTGAGTGTTACCCCGGGTATCGACAATGCCAGCACAATGACGGTACTGGCTAAGTACGGTGACATAGCAGCACTCAAGCAGGCCTGCAACGAACACCAGCTCGATGTTGCGGCGGAACTTTTTGATGGTTCAGTTGAGTCGGTGGCCGAGGCGGTGCTCAATGCTTCACTGGCCAAGGGTATCGATCTGTTCTCCATTGCCGAGTTGTCGGCGGTGCTACAGCAGTTGGTGGTTGGCATGTACGCTAACTACCCCAAAAATCGTATTCGACTGAAAGCCATTTCCGGCGGCGGTGGCAAGGGCCAACGTATATTGCAGGCACCCTCAGACTTTGCCGGCTCACTCGATGAAGGTATTGACCAAGCCGCGGGTAAAGTGCCGGAAATGGTTTTAGAAATTCTCAACGAGGTCAAATGCAATGGCATCGGCGATAACAAAAACGTTTTGGCTGAGCTCAATATAGAAACAACTCGGCATCAAGAAATTCAGGTTATTGGCAATGGTCAATGGTGTATCACCATGGGTGGTCGCGATTGCTCCTTGCAGATGCACGAGCAAAAACTGTTGGAAGTTTCAGTCACCGAAGAAGAATTATCCCGGGCGATAGCCAAGGCTGAAGCCGATGGTGCCAGTGAAGAATTGGCGGTGCTGCGCAGCGATTTAACGATTCTTGGAAAGATGGAAGAGGAGGCTGCGCGCTTCGGTACAGCGGTGGGACTAGACTCGGTGTCGACCTTCGAATGTATTGTCGATGGCAGCAATCACTTTTTTATGGAAATGAATACCCGTATTCAAGTCGAGCATCGAGTCACTGAATTGTGTTACAAATTGCAGTTTTCCAACCCGGAGAATGCGAACGAGTCTTTCGAAGTTGAATCCTTGGTCGAGGCCATGGTGCTGCTGGCCAGACACAAAACAGCGCTGCCCAAGCCACTGCGACTGCCGCGGGAAGCGGCTTCTGTAGAAGCGCGGCTCAATGCCACCAACCAAGCTTTGCAGCCCCATGCCGGTGGTGTTATCGAACGCTGGTCTGATTGCTCTGTGGGCGAGGTTCGCGACGATCAGGGTATTAGTATGCACAATCCTGATACCGATGTTTTTATGAAGTATCACTTAGCCGGTGCTTATGATTCTAATATTGCCCTGCTGCTAACGGTTGGCACTACTCGAATGGACAGTTTTAAGGCGTTGGCAGAAGTTATTCGCTGCACCACCCTGCGCGGGCGAGATTTAGCCACCAACCTGGAATTTCACTACGGCTTGGTTAATTGGTTTATCGGCCAAAATATTAACGCTCGTCCCAGTACCCGTTTTATTGTGCCCTACATCACTGCGGTCGGCCAATTGAAAGCGATTGCCAACGATATCGATCTCAGTTTTGCCTACCGGCAAATACGTGCCGATGCACTGCAAAATGCCGGCGACCACAGTGCCGCCTTCGCTAATGTATTGGACCGCAAGGCGGGTTTATTGCAGCGCCCGATCGAGCAGTTGTTCGAAGACCCACACCGTATGTCGGGGTGGCTCAGTATTAATCGGCAACATTTTTCAATCGAAGGTCATACCGTTGTTTGGCACAAAAACCCTATCGAGGTGCTGGCGGAGCTTTATCACTATCTGAATATGGATTATATTGCCGGCAAACCCGCCGCCAATATGATTTGGGCGCAAGACAATACGTTGTTGCAGCAAGGGCTAGACTTTTACCAGCAGCTCACCGCGCAATTGTCGGTAGCCAACTTTGCGCAGTTACAGCAGGCGCTTGAGGGCGAGCCCCCAGTGGCTCTAGAGTCACAATGGCAGGCCATAAGAGCTGCCCATAGAGGTTTCCAAGCCGGGGTTGAAGTGCTCTCTGTGTTACCTTACATCGCCTTTCAGAGTCAATTCTTTGATTTGAAGGTGTTGGCTGGCCTGAGTATTGATATTCCTGTTGCGTTGACCGAGGCGGCGCTACAAACGCAGATGGCGAAGATATTGGTACCGCCGCCGGTGGCAGCCTCCGACGAAATTTTGGCTGCTAGTGGTGGTATGTTTTATCCCCGAGAAGCACCGGGTATGGAGAGTTTTGTGGCAGTGGGTAGTCATTTTGACGCCGGCGACCCACTCTATATCGTTGAAGTGATGAAGATGTTTAACAAGGTCTACGCGCCCTTTGCCGGTACCGTTAAAGCAGTGCTGATCGACGGTGACGGCCTGATCATTAAAAAAGGTCAGCCGTTGTTTAAGATTGAACCCGACGAAATTGTGATTGAGCAATCACCTGAGCAGCGCCAAAAGCAAACCCAGGCGCGTACCGGATTGTTTTTAGACACCTTAGGGCTAAGTTAATAGCAACGCAGAGATAGTGACTAGATAACCAGTCACCAGATTAATAGCGGCGAGACTGATAGCGGCTAGATTAACAGCGACTAGATTAATAGCGCCTTATACATATTAGGAGATACCATGATTGTTGCCTTAGACCACATCGCTATTGCGGTGCCAGATTTGGACAAGAGCATAAAGCGTTTTATGGAAGACTTTGGTTTACCCTTTGAGGGTATCGAGCATGTCGAAGCGGCTAAAACATCTACCGCCTTCTTCCCGTTACCCCCCACCAGCATTGAATTAGTGCACCCGCTCAATGGCGAAGGTGCGATCGCAGGCTATCTGGAAAAGAAGGGCGGCGGTTTGCACCACCTGTGTTTTCGGACCGATGATATCGACGCCGATGTGGCGATGCTTAAAGCCAAGGGCTATCAATTTCTCGCCGACGCGCCGTCGCCGGGAGCCCATGATTCAATGGTTATATTTATTCACCCCAAGTCTTGCGACGGGGTATTGATTGAACTCAATCAGACGGCCGCAGGCCACTAGCGCAGCGCTGCGATTTAAAAGGTATAACTATGTCAGATTATAAGCCCGAACAAAAAACGGTAGAGCAGTGGCGAGAGCTCGCCACTAAACAGATGAAGGGTAAAAGCCCAGACAGCTTAACCTGGGAGACTGCGGAGGGTATTAATATCAAGCCGCTCTACACCCAAGCCGATATCGCTGACCTCGACTATGTCGATAGTATGCCCGGTACCGCGCCCTATATTCGCGGCCCTCAAGCCACCATGTATGCCGGTCGGCCTTGGACTATACGTCAGTACGCCGGATTTTCTACCGCCGAAGCGTCCAATGCGTTTTATCGCAATGCCCTGGACGCCGGTGCCCAGGGTGTTTCGGTGGCCTTTGATTTAGCCACCCATCGGGGCTATGACTCCGATCACCCGCGGGTTACCGGCGACGTTGGCAAGGCCGGCGTGGCGATCGATTCGATTGAAGATATGAAAGTATTGTTCGACGGTATTCCGCTAGACAAAGTCTCTGTATCGATGACGATGAACGGTGCGGTACTGCCCATATTAGCCGGCTATATTGTTGCCGCCGAGGAGCAGGGCGTTGCTACGACGCAGTTGGCCGGCACTATTCAAAATGATATTTTGAAAGAGTTTATGGTGCGTAATACCTATATTTATCCACCGGAACCGTCGATGAAAATCATCGGTGATATTATCGCCTATGCTACCGAGCATATGCCTAAATTCAATACCATCTCGATTTCCGGCTACCATCTCCAAGAAGCCGGGGCCGATGCCGCGCTGGAGCTGGCCTATACCTTGGCAGACGGTAAAGAGTATATCCGCACGGCGCTAGCCGCTGGCTTGGATATTGATAAGTTTGCCCCGCGTTTATCTTTTTTCTGGGGCATTGGTATGAATTTCTATATGGAAATTGCCAAAATGCGTGCAGCCAGATTACTGTGGGCCGAAATCGTCAATGAATTTAATCCCAGTAATGAAAAATCCTCGATGCTGCGCACTCATAGCCAGACCTCGGGTTGGTCGCTGACCGAACAGGACCCTTACAACAATGTAGTTCGCACCACCATCGAGGCCATGGCCTCGGTATTCGGTGGTACCCAATCGCTACACACCAATGCCTTGGACGAAGCCATCGCGCTGCCCACCCAATTTTCCTCACGAATAGCCCGCAACACGCAGCTGATCATTCAAGAAGAGACCGGCATTACCAAGGTGATCGATCCCTGGGGCGGCTCTTATATGATGGAGTCTCTGACCAAGGAGATAGGTGACAAGGCGCGTGCTTTAATCGCCGAAGTGGAAGAAAAAGGCGGTATGGCGAAGGCAATCGAGACCGGTATGCCCAAGTTGCGTATCGAGGAAGCGGCCGCCAAGAAGCAGGCGCGCATCGACCGCGGTGAAGATGTGATTGTCGGCGTTAATAAGTACACCTTGGAGACCGAAGACGACGTCGATATTCTCGAGATAGACAACGACGCGGTGCGCGAATCGCAAATTAAGCGCTTGGCCGATATCCGCCAGAGTCGCGACCAAGCTGCGGTAGATGACGCTTTGGCGGCCATTACCGCCTGCGCCGGCGGCGATAGCGGTCATTTGCTAGCTTTGGCGGTAA
>JBLHLU010000212.1:0-7160 GCA_047623385.1 Paraglaciecola psychrophila | reverse complement strand
TGAGCCATTAAGAGAGATTAGTAGCAACGAAAAAAGCCCTGCGATTGTAGAGTCATTTATTCTATCAACATTAGGGCCCGCCCGGCGCAACCTTAGCTACGGTGACGCTCGTGATCCTAGCAACTGGCCGACAGAGTTACCTTAGCAAGACATACCCGCAGTAATTGATCAACACTGCTAAGCTTCGATGAACCAATACGTCGGCTTTGCAGCGCTCGCATAAATCAACCCGCTATTGCTTGACGGGTGACACTTGTAGTAGATTGATAGCATGCGAGGGCGATTGATACTTTATAGGCGCTTGTATAATAACCATCGCCTTATACAAAACAATAAGAACAAGGTGTGTGTCAATGCTTAGAAATATGTTGCTAATTATAGCCGCAGGTTTGCTACTGCTTGCAGGAGTGGGATACGGCTATCAATCCTATTACCTGAATGAAGACAGCCTTGCTTATCCCGCACCAGGTCATTTTGTTACTGTAGACGGTAGTCAGATTCATTTTGTCTGCCAAGGCCAAGGTACTCCCTGGATCATGATGGAGAGTGGACTAACTTCAGATAGTACTGACTGGGAGCTGATTTGGTCTGAGCTGAGCGAATATACTAGAGTCTGTGCTTACGACCGTCCTGGGTTAGGATGGAGTGAGAATGTCGAGGAAAACCGATCCGCTACTGAAGTCGCATCAGTGCTTCATGAGTTAGTGTTAGCCGAGAATAATCCTGACCCCTACGTTTTACTGGGCATGTCTGCTGGCGGCGTTTATGTTCGAAACTACTACCAGCGTTATCCAGAAAACGTGGTAGGCATGATTTTGATTGATTCCTCCCACGAGCAGCAAACCAATCGCTTGCCCAAACCACTCGAAGGCACTGACCTAACCGCCCTTTTGGCAGTTTGCGATGTGGTTGCACCACTTGGGGTTATGCGTGCCTTTAAAATTTGGCCGCAACTATTTGCAAGCGTTATTGATACTGAGAAGCTGGGGCTGCATATAAATAAAAAAATTGCGCTTGCGAATCAAAATCATAGTTGTTCAGCCTTACTCCGTGAAATGGAGAGCTTTGCTGGTGATATAGTTCAGACGTCCCCGCTGGCTAGCCTGGCAGATTTACCGCTGTTAGTTTTCTCTCAAGGAAAACCACCCGCAGAGGGTCAAGAAAAACCGTATTTTGAAGCGGAGCGTAAAGTCTGGAACGAGTTGCAACAAGAGCTAGTACAGCTATCAAGTAATAGCCGTAGAGTTATCGCTGATCAAAGCGGACATGTCATACAGATTGATCAGCCCGATATTCTAATAAGAGAAATACCTGAGTTTATCCAGTCGCTTAAATTAGATGCGCTACTTTGAGGGACATCTACACCCTCTTCATCCATGCCCTAATTTTAGAAGCGTTAAAAAAACTTGCCCATCTATATCGGTATTTTTTACGTATGTAACGTTTTCATAGAATTGTGGCTTCAACCAACCCGCGCAACACTTCGTCAAAAGTACCTTATGTAGACCAACTGCCATAAAATCAACGCTAGAGCAGACTCTGCTTGAAACTGATATATCAGCCAGAAACTTTACAATGAAGCGTTGGCATTCACTTTTCTTTCCACAACACCCTCTCGAACACATAACGCTTAGCGCGACTGTTAATTTTCAGCAATAAAGAAAGGAAAATTGATTCAACAGCCGCTGTTTTCTACGAGTTATACAGTCCAGTTCTCATTTTGAAAAACGACACGGTAGCCATCAACATCTTCATAGGTTAAACCACGCGAGTCCCTATGAGGATTGTACGACGCTACCTTTTTAAAATCTGCTGACTCAGTTTGATTGCAGCCATGCTGCCACAGTTTTAGATCTTCAATATAGAATATTATTACGTCATCTTGTGAGGGTGCCCTACCTACCAAGGTTCCGCGGTGGTGGGTGAACTTAAGGTGATAACTATCACCAGAATTACCGAGTACAATGCCATCGAAACCTTGATCATCGTCATAGCTAGCCAGAACGCTAAAACCTAGCCCTTTCTGATATATTTCACAGTTGCGCCTAAGGTTGTCTGTTGGCCGTGCAAGCCGGATTGTTGTCCCTTGTTCTACCACTGATCTCATTAGTGAATACTGTGCCCATAACGCCTTGCTAAGAGGTATTTTTGTAGTCGTCCCTGCGCGCTAAAAGTACCTTTAGCAACGAGCTAGCCATTGTCGTTGTTAAGGCAATTATTATGCATTATATGATTTAGAAAATTGTTGCAAGACCACCAACCAGCCCAAGCAGTAGCGCTAACTTTCCAAACACCCCAATCTCAATCCTATTCCACTCTCGCAAACTGACGATAGCAAAATTTCCGCTAGCCAATTCAGCCAAAAGACATGCAATACCCAAAAGCGAGATTATTGCTGGAATCAATGAAGTTGTTAAACCGACCTCAACATAGGACATGTAGGTGCCTATAACGCATACCACTACAGCGAGCAATAAAAGGTAGTTAGGCTTTTTTCGAGTAATATTGTCATCCATGTTAATTGCTCTTTTTTATGGTGTAACGCCGTAGCAAAGGCAACTGCAGCCCCCAGGCCAATGTCGCTTTACTTTATCATATTTCGAATGTTGGGCTGGCGCTATATTTATTATCTCCACGACTATTCTCCAGAAGAAATTTCAACAAGATCCCTAGGCCAAGAATAGGAAAGACAGCTATAAGCTACCCCGACCCACTGCGCCTTACTGCCTTTAATAACGCCTGCCCCATCGTTCGTTTTGGGGTATAAGTATATTAAATCTTGGTCGCGGTAGCCGGTAGCGGTCATAATTTCGTTCAACCGCTAGGGCTTTAAATACTTGACCAACCAATCAGAGGCTTCTTTAAAAGCCGCTTTTTGATTGTCCCCTTTGTACAGGTCGTAATGTCCGCCAGGATAGGCAATATACTTAGCTTCGAGTCGATTTTTAATGCTGTTGTGTAGCAATACGCCATTTTGAGTGCGGTCAAACAATGTTTCATTTTCCGCATCAATAATTAACGTAGGAACGTTTAACTGGTCGACGTAGTTCATCGGGTTAAAGCGTTTCATCGCTGCCCAATTAGGGTAACCCTTAAGCGCAGGGTTTTTAGCCATAGTAGCGTCAGGATAGGGTGGCAGTGTTCCTCGTGCGGTTAATGTTTCGATTTTGCGGGCCATTGCTAAGGGCATGTCCCGAAGATTATGCACATAATTTACCGGCCCCATCTGATCAACTAATACCTTTATACGGTCATCACTGGCGGCCATCACCATGGCTAAGCCGCCACCGAGGCTGGTACCCCATATACCCAGGTTATTAGGCATAACCTGAGGTTCTCCCCCCAGATAATGTAAAGCAGCACGCACATCGGCCAGCATAGAAAATGGCTCAACTACTTTGCGAATATGGGTTATATTGACATGAAGTTTTGCGCTCTCCTGTGACTGACTTAATGCTTCAGTGGGCACAATAGGGCCATCACTTTGGCCCCAGCTTTTATAATCAAAAGCGAGCACAATAAAACCAAGCTCAGCAAACTGAGGGCCATAATTCTTTTTTAAGTTTTCTTTACTACCACCCCATCCAGGCACCAATAATATACCCGGTAGCTTTTGTGTTGACGTCAGCCCTTTAGGCTTATAAATATCAGCTGCAAGACGGACCCCCTGACTCCAGATAGTCACTTGTTGATGAACCACATCTTTGATGTTTGTCGCCGCACTTAAGCTGGTAAAAGACAATGTCATACAAAACAACAGTAAAGACATAAGTGGTTTTTTTTGCTTATTGATATTGAACATAACGGTCCTTTTGAAATATGAATCTAACTTAGATTGACCTAATAAGTGAAATTTTTAAAATAAGTCTGATTTTACCGTTAATCACCTGTCCATCTTTCAACCACAGGCTAGGTGTAGCCGGTCGTCAGCAAACCACTGGGTCTGATTACCAAGGGCCCCACCAAATTCAAATAATGGAATTACTTCCCTATTTGTTTACACTTATGGCTATTAATCTGCTCGATGATAAGTAATTGTCTTGCGCCTTGCTGTTGTGGATATTGTAGAATTGAAAAATAACCTATTTTAGCGTTTGGATACTGCACAGACAATTTGGTGATTAAAGCACGCAGAGTCACAATTATTAGCGGTAAAAAACGCCGCTGATTAGGCGGCGCTATATTTATGACCCTATTTATGATCCTATTCCCTGCCCTATTCCCTGCCCTATTTCTCACCCTATTTCCGAACATATCTCTGAAAATATCTCTGCGTATTTTTCTCGCTAGGCGAGTGTCAGTGGGAAACTGCGCAGCCGTTGTCCGGTCAGGTTAAACACTGCATTGGCCACCGCCGGAGCGATCGGTGGCAGGCCTGGCTCACCGACACCGGTGGGCGCTTCGGTGCTTTGCACAATGAGGACTTCTACCGCGGGCGCTTCGTTCATTCGCAATATCGGATAATCGTGAAAATTGCTCTGCTTGACAGCACCGTTTTCCAAATCTAGGTTGCCGTACAAGGCGGCGGTCAAACCGTACATCACCGACCCTTCCATCTGCGAACGCACGATATCTGGATTGACCACTAGCCCACAGTCAACCACACATAACACATTGTGTACCCGAATCGCACCGGCCTCGATAGACACTTCCGCTACTTCCGCCACGAAGGTATCAAAGGACTTATGGGCAGCTAAACCAAAGGCGCGATTGCTGTCTGCACTGGCCATTTTCATGCGTTGCAGTTGCTCACCAGCCAGCTTGATAACGTTGTTGAGCCGTGGATTGTTCTGGGTATTATTGAGCCGCAGTTCAACCGGGTCGAGCTGAGCCGCTGTCGCCAGTTCGTCAATCGCCACTTCTTTGGCAAAGGCCGAATAGGAGTGTCCCACGGAACGCCAGAACAACAGCGGTAGCCCGTGATCTTGGGTGACATGCAACACTTGCCGATTGGGCGCATCGTAGTCCTCGACAAAGCCCTCCACACTAGTGGGGTCGACAACCCAGCCGTCTAATACATTGCCAGCCACGTCGATCAACCAGTCCACCACCCCCTCTGAAAGCGAGGGTAGTGCGCCGGGCAACATCGCCCGCAGTGCGCCCGGGCCGACATTACCGCCAACCCGTTTGGCCTGCCATGCATTGATTTTACCGGCTGAATCGAGCCCGGCACTGACCTTCATCAATGAAGCCGGCCGATAAACGCCGTCTTTAATATCGTCTTCTCTGGACCACAGCAGATGAATCGGTTTGCCAGTGGCCACCGCAACCTGCGTCGCTTCAATCACATGACTCAGCAGCGCTCGACGGCCAAAAGCGCCACCAAGGTAAGTTTGATGGGAGCGTACTTTGTCGAGATCGAGATCGGCATAGCGGGCCACTAGCGCCTGCGCAATACCGGGGCCCTGGCTGCCGGTCCAAACGTCGGCCTCAACGTTTTCGACCCGTACCACAGCACTCATCGGTTCCATCGGCGCGTGGGCTAGATAAGGTGCCCAGTACTGGCTCTCGATGCGGGTCTGGCTGCTGGTAATTGCGTCGTCGAAGTCCCCTTCTACCATCGCCGACTGACCCTGTTCAGCGGTCATAGCCTTTTTATAGTCGGCTTTTAATTGCGCGGTGCTGACCTTGGCCAGCGCCGGCAAGTCCCACTCCAGCAGCAGCGTCGCCGCCGCTTGTTTAGCCTGCCAGTACTTTTGCGCCACCACGGCAACGCCAGACGCCACCGTCACCACATCGGTAACACCGGGCATAGACTCGGCTTGGCTTGAATCCACCGACGCCAGAGTACCCCCTGACACTGGACAGCGGGTGACCACCGCGTGGTGCATATTGGGTACATCCACGTCGATACCGTACACCGCGGTGCCGGTCGACTTAGCCATACCATCTAGGCGCGGGGCGTCTTTACCAATATATTTAAAGTTTGATTGGCGCTTTAACGGCGCCTCTTCGACTAACGCAAGTACACTGGCACTGGCCGCAAACCGGCCGTAGGGAAAACGTTCAGTGCCACTAATGATATGGCCGTTGTCGGTGCTTAAACTGCTTAACGGTTTGTTCAAGTCCTGGGCCGCGGCCTGTAGCAAGGTAGCGCGAACATTCGCCCCAACTTCTCGCAGCGGAATAAAATGCGCCTTGATCGAGCTGCTGCCACCGGTGCCCTGCATACCGAAGGCGGGGTTAGCATAGTCGGCATGGGCACCGGCCAATTCAATGCGAATGCTACTGGGATCGACATCGAGCTCTTCGGCGATAATAGTGGTTAAGCCGGTTGTCACCCCCTGGCCCATTTCGTCTCTAGGTACATAAAAGCGAATAGAATCAGCACTAATTTGTAAAAAGGCATTCGGTGTATAACTACCGGTTACTGTTGTTAACGCTGGCCGACTGGTGCTACAACCGGTTAGCGAAAAGCCTACCACCAGCCCACCGCCGACAATACCGCTATTGCGCAGAAACCTGCGCCGCGAAAGATTCACCGTTTTCATACACTCACCTCAGTAGCCAGTGCTAGCGCCGCGGCGGTTTGATCTGCCACCGATAATATCGCCTTTTTAATTCGCGGATAACAGCCACAGCGGCAAATATTACCGGCCATAGCCTGCTCAACTTGCTGCTCACTAGGAGCGGCGTTAGTGGCCAACAGTGCTGCCGCCGACATGATTTGTCCAGACTGGCAATAGCCACACTGTGGCACGCTGTATTCAACCCAAGCGCTCTGTAGGGCGTGCATGGCGTCGGGAGTACCCAAACCTTCGATAGTGGTTATTTGCCGGCCGGCAACGGCGCTGATCGGCAAGGTGCAGCTGCGCACGGCTTGTCCGTCCAAGTGCATGGTACAGGCCCCACACAAACCTGCGCCACAGCCAAACTTGGAGCCTTTGAGTTTAAAAGTATCGCGAACAGACCACAGCAACGGGGTATCAGGGGCATCATCGGTTTGCACCGGCTGACCATTTAGTTCAAATTCAATCATCGTTGTTACCTTATTGGATGTGTAGGCACTCAGTAATCCGTTGATTCGCTGCTGCAAATCCCGGTTAATACTCTGCCCCAGTGCCGGTCAGTTTGTCGATTATTATCGCTGCGCTCAATAACCCTGCGCCGCGCGAGATTAACACAATTATTGAGTGGTCATATCTAATTGCCAGGCTAAT
>JBLHLU010000211.1:0-7194 GCA_047623385.1 Paraglaciecola psychrophila | reverse complement strand
AGATCAGCCACCGGTTCGGTTTCCAGTGCAAGCTCCGACAGCGCCGCTGTAACCTCTGGCGCCGAGCCCGAGTCAACCAGCGTTTGGTCTTCGCTGAGGCCACCTGTCACCGAGCCCTCGAACTCTTTATCATCGCCATCATCCTTGGCGCCGCTGGTGACCATTTTATAGGCAAAATAACCGAGCATAATTAATAAGATATTGGCAAAGGCAATGCCGCCATACACAATCATCGGCGAAGTCGAATCACTGGGTTTTTCTGGTTGTTCTGGCTGCGCTGATACAGGCGGCTCAGCCGGGGGTTCTGCAACAACATTGGGCGCCGGTGGATTTGGCGCCACCGCGTCAATTGCCCTCTCCAAATCAGCTGCAGGCAGCGACTGACTGCCCACTACAATGTGCTCAATATGCAGCGCTGGTGACTGGTACGCTATCGGCTCGCCGTTTTTGTATTGTCCCTTGACCACCGCGACAACACGGTATTCACCGGACTGTTCGCTGCTCGCTAGCGTCGCCGTCCAACGCCGGTCGCCGCTTTGCTGCGCAGCGCTTTCGGTCATGCTGCCGTCGGGTAGTGTTAGCTGTAAAATGAGTTCAGTATTGCCACTATCGACCGCGGAATTTTTAGCAAAAACCGTAACAGTGTGCTGCGGAACCGCATTACCGTCGCTGCTGCTGCTGACCTCAAAGGGCCGGTAAACACTAACCGTTTGCTTATACTGCCGAGCGAAGGTCGGTCCGCCGGCGTGCAGTACAATATCGTAGCTACCCGGCTCATTTAACATAGTCAGCGGATGAGAAAAAATACCCCGGCGCGGCGTCGGGTCCTGCGCCGATAACGACAGCTCCCAGTCCATGTCATCCTCCCTACGACTAGCCGACACGGACATATCCACCAGCGATAAAAAGCTGGCCTTGGTAATAGTATCGCCCTGGTCTTTCAGCGCCGCAGTCAGGGTTGTTTCGGTACCAATAAAAACGCTCTTGGGCAAGGTGTTGACCTGCAGGCTGAGGTTGCTAACAATAGTCACACGACTGTCGGGTTCCAGTTCGGCCACCAGCGTCCACTCGCCACTGGCGGGGCCTTCAACAGTAATCAAGTCATAGCGGTCCTGACGGTGCCACTTGACCGATGGCGGGTGGCTGTCTTCGCTAAAGCGCTCGCCGCTGGGCGATTGCAATATCGCACTGGGGGATCCTTCCCGGCGAAAAACCAGCGCAGTGAACTCATCGATACTGGTGTCGACTAAGAAGGTATTGTCGGCTAGCGGCAACTGTTCAGCTGGCGCTGCCGCATCGAAGGCCTGCAGGAATATGCGGGTTAAGTCGTCAGCTGTCTCAGCGACCGCTGACAAACCGTTGGTTTCTACTGCAAGACGTTCCATCAGCGCTATATCTGCATTATTTGACAGCGATACGGTATGTATCGTCACCCCCGCCGCCGCCAGTGCAGGCAGCAGTTCGTCGATAATTCGCTGCCGAGAGTCACTGTTTTCTTCAGCCGAGGCTGCAATATCGACCATACCGTCAGTCAGCAAAATAATGTGGGTCTTAAAGTTCGGGTCGATGTTATTAATATCGTCTACTGCTCGCTCCAAGGCCCCGGCGATATTGGTTCGCATAGCAATCGAGTTAATCGACTTCGCCTTTTCCAAGGCTGTGTTGCGCCATTGCTCGTCGACCACGCGGTGCGGGACTAACATATTGACCCACTGTCCAAAGGTCCAAACCCCGGCCTTGGTGCCGGCGGGAAAAAGTCGCATCAATAGTTCTAGCGCCGGGCGTCGCAGATTTTTCGGGTCATTTTTTTTCATACTGCCCGAGATATCAATAATAACTCGCACATCGGGCACCTGTTGCTGCTGCACGACCGCCCGCACCGCTGGCTTGGCCATATCGACCTGCGCCCACAGTGCAGCAGGAGACCACAGTAGAGCCCATAAAGCGGGCACAACACATATCGCACTAAATCTTTTCATCTAGACAACAACTCGCTCACAAAAATTATGAATGTTGGGATTTCAAGGTCCGCCCGGCGCAGAGGAAAACGCAAAAAAAGCCCTCTTTTGACGCTTGCGCATAGCTACCAGCTAGGCCGACAATGTCTAACATTAACAGTAAGTTATAGCAAAGGTCTAAGAAATTGACAACCACAGAGGCCGCCTTTTATCAACTGCGAACCACCGACAATGCCATCAGTCGACGCCGTACTGTCAAGCACTGGCGGGGCCTCAGCCCACCGCCAAAACCGAACTACGCAGTTTTTCGGCGCAATAGCTTCCACAACAGTGAAATCACTACCAGCACTAACAGCAATGCTAACATGGGTAACAAACGGCCTAGAGCCGCCTCACTTTCACCACCGAGCCCCTCCATCATCGCGGTGATAAAAGCCGGCGCCCAATAACTGCCAGGGCCCTCAGCAGCGTCTAGTTTGGCTGGTGTTATCAGCACTGCCAGCGCACTAAGGCGCAGTAACGCGCCCAGTTCTTGTCGTTTAAAACCCACTGTTAGTTTCCAAAGCAATAGCTGTGCCAATAGCACCGCAGCTAAATAAATGACCCAAGCCAGATAAAATTCGTTTCCCAATTCGAGCATAGTTAATCCAATCAAATTTTATTGTGACTATTTACTGCAGATCACTAGTGCGTTAATAGCGCTCGCTACTAACAACGGACGCTATTCCACCCAGCTGATAATATGCTCTTCAAAACCGTCTTCGTGGACAAACTCGTCACTGAGCGCACGACCACGTATAGACACACCGCTGTTGTGAACACTATCGGCATTGCCGGATATCAGTGGATGCCAATCGGCCAGCGGCTCGCCCTCAGCTACCAAACGATAGGCGCAAGTAGTGGGCAACCAGTGAAACTCGGCGACATCGCTGGCCTTTAACCAGACGCAGTTAGGCACCAATTCACTGCGCTGGTGGTAGACTGTGCAGCGGCAACTATCGCTCATATAACGACAGGCCACTTTGGTGTAATACACCTCGCCACTGTCCTCGTCTTCCAATTTGTGCAGACAGCATTTAGCACAGCCGTCGCACAGTGATTCCCACTCAGTCGGGCTCATCTCTTCTAGGGTCTTGTGCTCCCAGAATCGGGTACTGTTTTCACTCATAGTTATTAACTACTCTCTCACTGAACTGTCTTACCCGGATACCGCCGGATTCACAGCTTGGTATTTTGCGCACGCAATTGACTCATCGCGCGATCTAGCTGTGGTGGCATTTGCAAAAAATAGCCCGGCTCATCGAGCGCCGCCAATACCTGCACAACATCGACCCGGGCCAGTTTTTTGCCCGAATTTAATAACAATGTCATCGCCGGTTGCGGTTTGCCAAAGCGCTTAAGCAGCGAGGCTGGCACCCGCTCCATGCCGACACGCTTGTCGACATAGAGGTACATGCCTTCTTTTTTACTACTTCGATAGATCGAACACAATACATCCATAATAGCTAAAGCCTGTAGATAAACCTGATCATTATTACTGGCCCATAGCCAGAGCCAACAATTCGTCGCCGATAACATGCTTGCGCCAGCCACTAAGCGAAGGCGGCAATTGATAGCCGTCGCGCCCTGCGCGCAGCAGCGCTTCGTAGTCTTTTTTGCGCGCCAGTACTTCCGGCGCCAACTGCAACTGCTCTGCCCGACTGTGGACATGGGCCTTCAGCTTTTTCATTAGCGAATTACTCTCCGGCGGCAACGGCTTTGGCAGGCACTGGACACAATCCTCGGCAGATACCTTGGCCGCCTGCTCCACTATTGCCATCACCACATCGCCGTAACGACGCACAAACTGCCCCGGTAGCTCCTTAACCCTGTCGAGATCACTGGCAACCGCCGGTCGCAAACGAGCTAAATCAAAGCAGCAACAATCCTTGAGCACCCGACCCCGCGGAATGTTTCTATCCCTAGCCTGCCGTTCGCGCCACTGGGTTAGCCGCTGTAAGAACGTCAACTCCCGCGCCGACAGTTTCCACGCTGATTTCACTTTTTTATAATATTCGGTAATTTTTTGCTCGTCCGGCTCAATTTCAATCAGCGCCTGGCACTCCTCGAGCAACCATTCCAACCGTCCCTTAGCGGTCAAAGAGGCCACCAGCAGGTGATACATAGCCGGTAAATAGGCGACGTCCAGTGCGGCGTAGTGGATCTGTGAAGCTGTCAACGGTCGCTGCAACCAATTGGAACGGGTCTCACCCTTTTCAACATGGATATCGAGCAACGCCTGTGTCATCGCTTGGTAGCCTAGGCTAAAACCATGACCGTCCATACCCGCCGCTATTTGGGTGTCGATAAGCGGACGCGGAACCACCCCAAACAAGCACTCAAATACCTCCAAGTCTTCACTACAAGAATGCACCACTTTAACAATGGTGGGGTCGGTTAAAATTGCTACTAATGGCGCGAATTCGTCAATTGCCAGCGGGTCGATAAGAAAGCAGTCGACGCCATCCGATATCTGCAACAGCGCACCCTTCGGATAGAAGGTATCGGTGCGAATAAACTCGGTGTCCAGAGCCAGCAGCTCACACTGCGCCCACTGCTGGCAGTACTTTGCCAAGGTGTCGTTGTGTTCGATATAAATCGGTTGGTCGCTGTATTGTTGCACCATTGTTTTACTGTCCATTATTTACGTCTTCCACCATTTGTACCGTTGCCGAGACATTTCTTGTGCGAGTGTAGTGCGAGTGTTTTACAACTGTTGCGCGGCAACCCAGCAAGGAGTAATAAGTTGCCCGATGACCGGTCACAAGCTACTCAACCGCGCGTTATTCAATGGGCGTGCGCCCACTGAGAGCATGAGCTAGGGTGCCAACATCAACATATTCCAGCTCACCGCCCAGTGGCACGCCGTGGGCGATTTTTGATAGACTTATACCTAGCGACTTAACTTGCTCGGTTAGATAATAAGCCGTCGCCTCACCCTCAACCGTAGGATTAGTGGCCAGTATGACTTCGCTGACCGACTCCGCGCGCAGCCGCTCCATCAGGTCACTAATACCGATCTCAGCAGGACCAATACCATCAATCGGTGACAGATGACCCATCAATACAAAATAGAGACCGCGGTAGCTGCCAGACTGCTCGAAAGCCACTACGTCACCGGGTGTTTCGACAACACAGATGGTGCTGCGATCGCGCTGCTGGTCAAGACAAATCCAACACTGGGCACTGTCACTTAACGTCCTGCAAGACTGGCACTTGCCCACCCCTTCCATCGCCTGTTGCAGCGACTCTGAAAGTTTAAAACCGCCTTCACGGTCGCGCTCCAGCAAATAGAAAGCCATGCGCTGTGCCGATTTGGGACCGACCCCAGGCAGACAGCGCAGCGACTCGACCAACTGATCGATCAGTGGACTAAAAGCCATCACAAACCCCTCGTTGCAACGTCTGAACCAGCACTAGCAACACCCTAAAAGGGCATCTTAAAATTGGACAAATCCATGCCACCGGCCAGACCTGACAAGGCACTGCGGCTAGACTGCTCTACCTTTCTCACCGCATCGTTGACTGCAGCGGCTAACAAGTCTTCCAACATTTCTCGGTCTTCGGTCATCAAACTCGGATCGATAACCACTCGGCGCACATCGTGCCGGCCGCTCATGGTCACCGCGACTAAGCCGGCACCGGATTCTCCGGTCACTTCCTGACCGGCTAAATCCTGTTGCGCCCGCTGCATTTTTTCTTGCATTTGCTGGGCTTGCTTCATCAAATCATTGAGATCTGGCATGGTGTTGTACTCTCGTTTATTGCCCTGCTGGGCGATAATAGTCTGTAGTGTGGCCCGATAATGACCGCCGGCAAAAATAGCCTGTAGTGATAGGCTTTAGTAATAGGCTGTAGTCACAGTCTGTGGTAATAATGGCTGTACTATGGGTTAGACTTCCCTGCGCATAGCCGTTGGCTTTGGCTGCACCGACTAGTCAAGGCCAGCATAGTTAAGCTCTAAAATGGTTAAGCTCTAATGTGGTTAAGCCCTAGAGTGGTTAAGCCCTAAAATAATCAAGCACTAGCTTAGTCACGACCTCAGCAGCACCGCGATCAACGCGGTTTCACCGAGAATGGATCAAGTACTGCGGCAAAATCGCTAATAAGTGTCTGCACATTCGGATCACCTTGAATGGTCTCCAGGGCCAATTGTTGGCGCTCGGCTATCATCCGAGTCTTTCGCGCCGCCGGCGTCTCCCCAGCAATCGCTGCGACCTCAATATGCACCGTCACCAGCGCATTAAGGGTCACGGTTAGATGCTCTTCTATACGCGCCGTGTAAGAGTCATTAAACAAGGTGGCATTGTTCTGATCCAACTGCAAATACAGATGATTGCCGTCGACCCGGTCCAAAATACAATGCGAGGCAATATTGCCCACTACACCGCCGAATTTCAAGGCGGCGAATAGTGATCCCCAGCTGGCCGCAGTGAGCTGCTCCAAACGAATAGGGGCTTCGCTGTCCGCCAATACTATTGGCACTGCACTGATTGCTGGAATGAGTGCGGCAATGGGTGCCGGAATAGGTGTCGGAATAGGTGTCGGAATAGGTGTCGATATGGGTGCAGGCATGGGTGCAGGCATGGGTGCAGGCATGGGTGTCGGCGCGACAACCGGTGGTGCCGTGGGCTTGACCGCCGTGGCACTGTGGTGGGGTAATTCTCCACTGGGAGCCGAGCCAACCGCCTCAACGGGAACAAGTGGCGCTCTACTGTCGAGGGCAGCCTGCGGAGTAGCTACCTCAGCGTTAGCCGTTGACGGCTCCGGCTGCGATGATTTATTCGCTACCGGTTCTAGCCAAGGCGCTCTTTGCGCCGGGTCATGTGTCGCCGCCGTCGGGCTGACTACGCCGCCCTCTTCCGCCGGCAGGCGAGCACTGTCGCTGCCAGCATCAGCAGAAATGACGTGCTCACTGGCACTGACGCTAACCGGGAGCGCTTGGTCAGCACTACCGATGGGTCGCTGAGTCTGTTGCGGCGCAATGGCTATCGGCGCCGCCTCAGGCTTTTTTAATGGATCTGGGCCCCCAGTATTGGGGCTGACCGAATTATTGAGGCCAGCCACCGGTAGCACTGGGATACCCGCCGGCCTAAAGGCCAGCATTCTCAACAGCACCATTTCAAAGCCACTGCGAAGATCCGGTGCCAGCGGTAAATCCCGACGGCCAATAAGCGCCATTTGATAAAATAACTGC
>JBLHLU010000210.1:0-7200 GCA_047623385.1 Paraglaciecola psychrophila | reverse complement strand
TGACTCGACCGGCGCTGTCAGATCAGTGCGAAGATGTAGCAGGCATAACCGGCCAGTGCATGAGGAGCGACAATGTTGTAGCGGTCACTAGGGTCGGCGCTATTGACGCAGCAATCGAGGGCGTGCCATTGCGGCGCTGTGTCGTCGACACTACCACTATGGCTAACTGAGGATAACGGGTAGGCCTACTCGTACATTTATGGGCTGGCTCCCTAGTGCTGCCGGTAGTGGTGCACTTGCGCGCGCAGCAAGGCCCTGATGAGAGTGCCCGGCTAAAAGCTCCTCTATTTAGGGCTGATGTAATAAAGTGATTTGACGAGGTGACCTAAGGAGGCGGTAACGGGCAGGGCGAGGGTAATGTATTACAAGGCATAAATGTAACTAAATTACATTTATGCCTTGTAATAGGGGGGGATAACCGGATAATGGCGTAATTAAATTAACTGGTGTGCGCTTTCCTGCTTGCCCGCTGCCGATGTATGGGCGCTTAGCGCTAGCAGCCTGCTAGTGGTCTGCGGGCGTTCTCAGCTATGATGGCAGTCAACAAGACCAGGCCGAGTTACCTATTGAAAACAAAGGTTATTCTAGATGACTGAAACGACTTTTAGTAAGCAGCTCCACCCGCAGGTCGCGGCGGTGACGGCTCGTATTATTGAGCGCAGCCGCGCCAGCCGAGGCGAATATTTAGACAAGATTAATGCCGCTCGTCAGCAGGGGGTGTCACGATCACGATTGTCCTGTGGCAATATTGCCCACGCCTGCGCCGCGTCTGATGAGCAGGACAAATCGGTCTTAGCGGTCGATCGCAGTGCTAATCTCGCTATAGTGTCCTCTTACAACGATATGTTGTCAGCCCACCAGCCCTTTCAAGACTATCCCGAGATGATCAAGCAGGCAGCCCGTGATGCCGGTGCTGTAGCGCAATTCGCCGGCGGTGTGCCGGCCATGTGCGACGGTGTTACCCAGGGCCGCGACGGTATGGAATTGTCACTGTTCAGCCGCGATCTTATTGCCATGGCTACCAGTGTGGCGCTGTCTCACGATATGTTCGACGGGGTCATGTGTCTGGGCGTGTGCGACAAAATCGTGCCGGGATTATTGATCGGTGCGCTGGCCTTCGGCCATTTACCAGCGGTGTTTATTCCCGCTGGACCGATGCTGAGCGGCTTGTCCAACGGTGAAAAAGTACGGGTGCGGCAGTTGTATGCCGAGGGCAAGGTGGGGCGCAAGGAGTTACTTGAAGCTGAAAGTCAGTCTTATCACAGCGCCGGTACCTGCACCTTCTACGGTACTGCCAACAGCAATCAAATGTTAATGGAAATGATGGGGCTACATTTGCCCGGTAGTTCCTTTGTTAATCCCGGTACGGCGCTGCGCGAGCAACTAACTCGCGCTGCGGTGCACCAGTTAGTCGAATTAACAGCGCTGTCAGCCGGCTATACCCCGGTGGGTGAAATAATCGACGAACGTAGTTTGGTCAATGGTATTGTTGGTCTACTGGCCACCGGCGGGTCGACCAATCACGCCATTCACATTGTTGCTATCGCCCGCGCCGCCGGTGTTATTATCAATTGGCAGGATATGGCGGATTTGTCAGAGGTGGTGCCGCTACTGTGCCGAATTTATCCCAACGGTTTGGCCGATGTTAACCATTTTCAGGCTGCTGGCGGCATGTCGATACTGATCAGACTGTTGCTCGACGCGGGGCTGGTGCACGATGATGTTCGCACTATAATGGGCAGTGGTGGCTTGCGCCGTTATTGTGATGAACCGTTTTTGGACAGCGCAGGTAAAGCGCTGCAGTGGCGTAGTGGCTTGTCTAGCAGCCTCGACAAAGAGATCATTAGCAGCTACGAGAAACCGTTTAGTGCCGAGGGTGGACTCAAGCTATTGACTGGTAATTTGGGCCGCTCAGTGATTAAGGTTTCCGCTGTCAAAGCGCAGCATCAGCGCGTTTGTGCCGAGGCGGTAGTGTTTGAACACCAAGATGACATCAAAATTAAATTTGATGCTGGCGAACTGGAAAAAGACTTTGTTGCAGTCGTTCGCTATCAGGGCCCCAAGTCCAACGGCATGCCTGAGCTGCATACATTGACACCGGTATTAGGCGTACTGCAGGATAGAGGTTTTAATGTGGCCTTGGTCACCGACGGCAGAATGTCTGGCGCCTCGGGTAAGGTACCAGCGGCGATACACCTGTCGCCAGAGGCTTTAGATCTTGGGCCTATTAGTAAATTGCGCGATGGCGATATGGTTGAGCTCGATGCTATTAACGGTCAGCTCAATGTTTTAGCTGCTGACTTTGACAGCCGTGAGGTGCCGGTTCGAGCACCATCGGCAACGGTGGGCATGGGCCGGGAATTGTTTGCTATTTTTCGCGCGCAGGTGGGTTCAGCCGAAGACGGGGCCAGCATATTTTAAGCGCTGTCAACAAGCTGCGTGGTAGCGTGCCGCCACCGGCGCTAGTGCCGTGGCTACAACCTTGAATGTATTAGCGAGTAACAAAGAGACATTTTATGGTAGACCCTTTTGATATTGTTATTTTTGGTGGCACCGGTGACCTGGCCCAAAGAAAGCTCATTCCCGCCTTATACAGGGCTTTTAGGGAACAGCAGTTAGCGGCGGATACAAGAATTATAGCCACCTGTCGCAGTCAGCAAGACATCGATAATTATTTTGATATTGCGGCCCTGGCCCTGCAGCAACACCTTGCACCTGAAGAATTCAGTGTCGAAGCTTGGCACCAGTTTAAGTGCTATCTGCATCCAGTGATGCTCGACATTGCCCAATTGAATGAACACTGGCAGGCGCTGCGTTCGCTTATGGACGATGACGTCGACAAAGTGAGGGTGTCCTATCTGGCAACGCCGCCGGGCATCTTCGGGCTCAGCTGCCATCATTTGTCGGAGGCAAATTTAATTACCGCCAACAGTCGGCTGGTGGTGGAAAAACCACTGGGTTACGACGCGGTATCCGCCGATGCTATCAACACTGAAATTGCCAAATACTTCGAAGAGCGCAATATCTATCGCATTGATCACTACCTTGGCAAGGAGACAGTGCAAAACTTAATGGCGCTGCGCTTTACTAACCTTATTTTTGAACAGCTGTGGAACGCCAAGTCGATAGACCATGTACAAATCAGCATATCCGAGACAGTGGGGCTGGAGGGGCGGGCCGGATTTTATAATGATGCCGGTGCGCTTCGCGACATGGTGCAAAATCACTTACTGCAGCTACTGTGTTTGGTGGCAATGGAGTCTCCTAATAAGGTTGATGCCAAGAGTATACAGGCGGAGAAAATTAAGGTGCTGGGCGCGCTGCGGCCTATGTGTGGCGATGATGTCGCCGAGCACACAGTGAGAGGCCAGTATGTTGCGGGTAGTTATTTTGGCGAATTAGTGCCGGGATATATGGAAGAGTTGGGCTCACCCAACAGCAAGACCGAAACGTTTGTGGCGCTGCGAGCCTATATCGACAACTGGCGCTGGGCGAGGGTGCCTTTTTATCTGCGCACCGGTAAACGTATGAAGTCGCGCTGTGCAGAGATAGTGATTCAGTTCAAAGATGTTCCGCATCGGGTTTATGAGGACTCGGCGGGGCCGCTGTCGCCCAACCGTTTGATCATACGATTACAGCCGGAAGAGTTGATCCAGATGACGATGATGTCTAAAAATCTTGAAAATATGGACATGCAATTAAAACCGGCGACTTTAAACCTTAACTTTTCCGAAACGTATACGAAATTTCGCAGCGACGCTTACAAGCGACTGATACTCGATGCGGCGGCGGCCAACACCAGTTTGTTTATTCACCGCGACGAAGTAGCCTGCGCCTGGAAGTGGATCGATCCCATCATAGAAGCTTGGCAGAATACCAAAGCGGGGCCGCAGCTTTACCGTGCCGGCAGTTGGGGGCCGGAGGAATCCGATGAGTTACTGCAGCGCGATGGCCGCAGTTGGTTCAACAGCGGCGAAAGTGATGAATCGCAATGATTACTGAGCACTTTTTCCCCACACGTGAATCTTTATTCGCAGCGCTGCTAGAGCAGTGTCGCGAGCAGTTGGGCGCAGCGCTAGCGGGGGGTCGCCAAGCGTCGCTGCTGGTTTCTGGTGGCAGCACGCCACAGCCGCTCTATGAACAGTTGTCTGAGCAGCTTCTTGACTGGCAGCGGGTGACCGTAGCGCTGGTTGATGAGCGCTGGGTGGATGTAGATGATCCGGCCAGCAATCAAACCTTTATTGCCAATACCCTGCTGCGCAATCGCGCCGCAGCGGCAACTTTTGTGGCCATGAAAAGTGCTGAAGCCACAGCTGTGGCGGGGGTGGCAAGCGCTGAGCAGCGCTACCGTCAACTGCCTAGGCCCTTCGATCTGACGCTGCTGGGTATGGGTGCCGATGGTCATACCGCCTCGTTGTTTCCTAAAGCGCAGGGTTTGACCGCGGCGCTGCATCCTAACGGTGATGCGCTGTGTGTGGCGATTGAGGCGATTGCCAGTGAGGTGACCGGAGCGCTCACCGAACGCATGACACTGAGTTTGTCTGGACTACTGCAATCGCGGCGCTTAGTGCTGCTGATCAGCGGCGAACAGAAACTGGCGGTGTATCAGCGAGCAAGGGATAGTGCCGACGTCGCGCTGACGCCGGTTAGTGCAGTACTGCAACAAGATCGAGTGCCGGTTGATGTCTACTGGGCGCCATAAATAGGCTGAGGTGAAAAAACGATGAATGCAGTTGAACGCATAATGAGAACCGCCCCGGTTATACCGGTTATCGTGATCGATCGAATTGAGGATGCTGTGCCTTTGGCGCGAGCGCTGGTAGCCGGGGGATTAACGGTGCTAGAGGTGACCTTGCGAACAGCCTGCGCGCTACAGGCCATTAGTGAGATCAAACGGGCTATTCCCGCAGCAGTGGTGGGCGCTGGTACTGTTATTAGTCCAGAGGACGTCGACCGGGCGGTGGCTGCCGGGGCTGAGTTTCTAGTGAGCCCGGGTAGTACGCCCGGCTTAATCGACGCCGCTGTGGCCAAGCAAATACCTATTTTACCTGGGGTGGCAACCCCCAGTGAAGCGATGGCACTGGCCGCTCGGGGTCTGTCGCAGATGAAATTTTTCCCGGCCCAAGCCGCCGGCGGCGTTGCGATGCTGAAGGCTATCTCAGGGCCGTTGCCGAGTATTTCTTTTTGTCCCACGGGTGGTATAACCAAGGCTAATGCGCCCGATTTTCTGGTGTTGGACAATGTCCTCTGCGTCGGTGGTACATGGATGTTAGATAAAGCGGCTATTGCCGCAGGAGATTGGGAGAACATAGAGCGGCAGGCGCGATTAGCGTCGCAGTTGTAGCGCGCAGCGCGGGCGTATCGGTCGGCCATCCAACAGCGCGCTTAGCTTAGTCTGGTGGCAACAGGCTCTATGTATTATGGCGCTAGGTAGACTGTCTACGGACTACTTTGGCGTCTGGTAAATAAGGTTGGCGCTGAGTATCGGTGTATTAATAGCTCAGGCATTCGCCGGCAATCCAGTTGTGTTGAACTTTGTAATGATCGTTAAAGTGCACTAAATCAGCCTGAAAACCGGCTTTTATTGCGCCCCGGTGATGATCTTGACGAATAAATTGGGCTGGGTAGAGTGAGGCCATACGCAGCACCTCACCCAGTTCGAGCCCGACTTCAGTGACGCAGATTTTGACCGCGTCGATCATGCGAATTGCGCTGCCGGCTAGGCGGCCCTCGGCGTTTATTAAGCGACCGCCATGCTCTCGCACCGTTTCGCCGTAGAGTTCAAAAGCGGGCTGGCCGCTGCCGACCGTTGCCATTGCGTCGGTAACCAAAAATAGCTTGTGATCCGCCTTGGCGGCGTGAGCAATAGCGATTGTGGCAGGGTGGACATGGTGACCGTCGGCGATGATTCCGCACCAGCTGTGGCGGTCTGCCAAGGCCGCGCCAACCACCCCAGGTTCGCGGCTCTGCAGACCAGTCATAGCGTTGAATAGGTGGGTGAAACCACTCAAGCCCTCAGCCAAAGCGCATTGAATGTCGGCAAAACTACCATCACTGTGACCGGCACAGACTCGAATGCCGGCGTTAACCAATTGCTGAATTTGTCCGGCTTCGGTACATTCCGGCGCCAGCGTAACGATCATCGGAACACGGTTAATGGCGGTTAGCCGGTCGATGTCGGACTGTTGCAGTTTGCGAATATACTGGGCTTGATGGGCGCCCCGGCGCGGCAAACTGAAAAAAGGCCCTTCAATATGGATACCCACTATACCGGGCTCAGCTGCTGCCAGAGCGGTAACCACCGCCTCTATACCGGCCCGCTGCGTTGCCCAGCGGTCACTAATTAGGGTCGGTAGCATCGCGGTAGTGCCACCGGCACGATGACTGTGAACCATGGTGCGCAGGGTGTTCAAGCTGACATGGTTATTAAACAGTACGCCGCCACCGCCGTTGACCTGTAGATCAATAAAACCTGGGGCAAGTACACCGCCGTCAAGGTGCAGTCGGTCAATATCGGTTGGCAGTGAGTGCTCGGGTACGGTGGCAACTATTTCGCTGCCATCGATAATAACGGCATAGTTTTGCAATAGCGTACTGCCATCGAAAACATTGGCGCCGGTTATTGCTTGATTCATGGTGAGTTTACCTTCGGTTAGCAAAAACAGTGTGGCGCTGATTCAGCCGGTATCAGTTTAACCGCTGTCAAAGTCGGTGTTACCAAAACTGTTATCAGCGCCATTGTTTTGAGTGTTACAGCGTTAAGCGTGACTGTTCCCAACGGCGTAGAGTGCAGTGTAAAGTAAAAAGCGCGGTGTTCTAACCCTGTCTTTAATTTGCATATTATCGCACTGGGCCGGCAGTTGGCGTCACTGGCAATAGTGCGATTATGCTGGGGGATACATCGATGATGTTTGCTAATAAAGGTGCTTCGAACTTGGCAGAGCAGGTGATTACAATAGCGGGCTGGCTACCGGGCATAGCAAACGGCACGGTTGCCGATTCGCGGCAGACCAGCGCAGGCTTCGGTGAGTAGTTAACTGACTTTCTGTGTGGTATAAATGCGAATTAGGGACGATACAACGGCAGGCTATTTTCGGCTGAGGGCCAAGCTACAGCCGATGGCGATAAATGAGTCTATATACAAGTCTATATATGAGCCTTTATTCGATTTTATAAATGAAGCGCATTAACCGACCTAGG
>JBLHLU010000209.1:0-7252 GCA_047623385.1 Paraglaciecola psychrophila | reverse complement strand
CACTGACCTCGGCGCGAAAGCCCTCGTCTCCAAGTACCGGAGCCAGAATACTACTCACTCGATTGACCAGCCGGATTTCGTATTGGCGACTGTAGTCCAGCTGTTTATTGGCAATAGCCAGCTCTTCATCAATGGCAAAATTGGACAGTAAGTTGCCCATTTGATCGACCACCGTTACCGATTCTAGGGCCATCTCGGGAATACTTGAGGAGACCAAGTTGGCGATCGCCCTGACTTGCTCACTGTGGATAGAGCGCCCGTTGTAAAGCGATAAAAACACCGACGCCGTAGGCTTGCGCTTGTCCCGGATAAAAGCCGAAGACTTAGGAATAGCCAAATGCACACGGGCATTACGCACCGAGCGAATACTGGCAATCGTTCTAGCCAACTCGCCCTCAAGGCCCCGTTTAAAACGGGCGTTTTCCATAAACTGACTGGTGCCCAGCGGCTGCTCTTTGTCGAGCATCTCTAGACCAAAGCTGCCGTCGGGGGAAATACCGGCGCCGGCCAGCTTTAACCGCGCGTCGTGAATCTGATCGGCGACAACTAACAGCGCACCGGTATTGGGATCGACTTTGTATTGTATTTGACTGCTCTGTAAGGTGTTTAGTACATCGGTAGGGTCCATCTGATCGAGGCTGGCATACAGTGGCAGATAATCCTGATCCTGAGACCACAGCACCACTGCAAAACCCAGTGCCACACTCATCGCTAAACCAAGTAATAGCCCGACTTGGCGCAGCATACCGAGGCCGCCAATACCTTCAAACAAGTCACTTTGACGGGATACTTTGCCCCCATCGCCTAATTCCGCCGGTACTGTTGCCATGCTCTAACCCCTAACTATTGGTGATGTCATCAAAAGAACTTATTCAACACCGCTTATATCGGCATATTCATAACGCTCTGATAGGCTTCTACCACTTTGTTGCGCACCTGAGTCATAGCCTGAAATGCCACCGAGGACTTCTGTGAGGCTACCATAACCTGAGACAGACTCACTGAGGGGTCACCCGTAGCGTAAGCCGTAGAGAGGGCACCAGAGGCCTTCTGTGTACTGTTAACTGAATTGACTGCGTTAGATAACATCTCACCGAAGGCCGGAGTAGTACTCGAAACACCTTTAATACTGTTTGTGCCGAGCGCGGCTTCAACACTTGAGCGCGGCTGGATCTGATTGTTACCGGTGGCCTGAGACTTCATCTCGCGCATCTGTCCGAGCAAGCTATTGATATCGACTCTGTTATTAATCATGTTACGCACCTGCTTTCGCTACTTAGTCACTCGGGTAATAGCTGCCACTCTGTCAAATAGCTGTCATCGATCGCAATAGATCCCTCACTGAAGGGAGAAATTGACGGCTAATTGACGTTTGGGGTTAAATTACCGCTGTTAGTAGTGATACAGCACAAAACGGGCCAACTTAGCCCCGGCCAGTGGAAGAAAACTATTGGCGCGGGGTATTACCAGCTAACGAAACTTGCGATTGGCAGTTTAAGAAACCTGTGCGGCGAAGAATGTGACTATATGGGAGTCAGAACACTGAAATCAAAACAGCTAAGTCAAAACAGCTAAGTCAAAACAATGAAGTGATAAGACTGGAGCAGACTGAGCCGCGAGTGCAGCTGCAAAGCAATAGTTCGAGAACTTTATAGTAGCGACCATTTCGGGCAGCGTATTGCTGGGCCTAACAATGATCTGACCTAACAACTAGCTGGGCAGGTGCATCGCTGGCTTGTCGACAATGCAGCTGCGAAGGTATTTCACCGCTGGCCGCCAGCGCCCCTGTTAACGCTTTCTCAGTACCAAACTGCCAATAGAATAACCTGCACCAAAAGAACAAATCACCCCAGTGTCGCCGGCCTGTAGGTCCTCGTGATTGAGGTTAAAAGCAATCAGCGACCCCGCCGAGGCGGTGTTGGCGTAGCGATCCAATACAATCGGCGCCTCTTGCTCGGTTGCCGCACGCCCCAGTAACCGTTTCACAATAAGAGAGTTCATATTGATATTGGCCTGGTGTAACCACCAGCGCTGAATATCGCCCACCACCAAGCCCAAAGACTCCAACTGAGTAGAAATATGTTCAGCGGCCATGGGACAGACCTCTTTGAATACCTTGCGCCCGTTTTGAATAAAAAACTTGTCAGCACCGTAGGGATCACTGTCGTCGACATAAGACGTATAACCAAAATTCGAACGGATGTTATTAGAAAAAGCAGTCACCGCCTTGGTATCCAGTATCTCGTAACTGTGAGCTGACTGGCAGCTGTCGGCGGATTCTACGATCGTCGCAGTCGCGACATCACCGAAGATAAAATGACTGTCGCGATCGCGCCAATTGTTCTGCGGTGAGGTTAATTCCGGATTAATAGCCAACACACAGCGCGCGGTGCCAGCGGCAACCATCTCATAGGCGCGCTGCAGAGCAAAGGTGCCGGCGCTGCAGGCTACCAACATATCGAAGCCAAACCCCTCAATACCCAATTGCGCCTGCACTTCTATCGCGATGGCAGGATAGGAGCGCTGGGTATAGGCACAGGAAACGATAACCGCGTCAATATCTTCGGGCTTTTTACCGGCAGCAGCTATCGCTTTACGAGCGGCATTGAGCGCCATTTCACCCTGGTGGGAAAGCTCATCGTTGCCGCGCTCTTCCAACAGCGGACGCATCCGCTCGATATCCAGCACGCCCTCCTTGCGGTAAACAAAACGACTCTTAATACCCGAAGCCTTCTCGATAAAGGCTGAACTGGAACTCGGTTTCGCCGCCATCTCACCACTGGCAATAGCCTCAGCATTATCGCTGTTATAGCGTTCGACATAGCCATTGTAAGCCACTACCAACTCGTCATTCGACACCGTGTACTCGGGCGTCCACAATCCAACACCACTGATCACTACAGGGTTAGAGGAAGTTTTCATCGTTAATCTCCACAAAATACTACTAAAAAAGTTGCTCAACAGCTCAACAGAAGCTGTGCATACTCACTCACTATTGCGGCATTGCCACTGATACTGCCAGTCCTGAGCAGTAGCGCTGGCAAAATACGGTTTTTCTGTTAGCCAGGCTGTGCCCCGGCCACTAGCCCAGCTGCAGAGCCTCGATAATGTGCAACCCGGACGCGGTGTTCGAAGCTGTTGGGTTCGCGGTTGCAGTGCTCGCTGGCGCTGGCTTCGAAGCCGAGATAAACGGCTGATCAAAAGCGTAGTCCGATCGCGGCTCTGAACGATCCAGCGGCAGGTTCTCGAAGTCAAATAGCTCGGTGTCCGCCAGCTGACTGGGAGCGACACTTTGGATCGAGCGGAAAATATTCTCGACCCGGCCCGGGAAACTCTTTTCCCAATCTCGCAACATCCCCTTGATATGCTGGCGCTGCAAATTTCCCTGAGAACCGCACAAATTACAGGGAATGATAGGAAATTGCCGATGCTCAGCATAGGCAATCAAATCAGCTTCTTTGCAGTAGGCCAAGGGCCGAATGACGACATTACGCTGATCGTCAGAACGCAGTTTTGGTGGCATCGCCTTGAGCTTGCCGCCGTGAAACATATTCAGGAACAAGGTTTCCATGATGTCGTCGCGGTGGTGACCTAAGGCAATTTTGGTAGCGCCAATCTCTTCGGCAAAGGCATACAAGTTACCGCGCCGCAACCGCGAACACAGGCCACAGGTGGTTTTCCCCTCGGGCGTTTTCTCCATCACCACCGAGTAGGTATCTTTGTCGATCACATAGTATTCGATATCGAGCTGATCGAGGTAGTTGGGCAGCACTTCTACCGGGAAACCCGGCTGTTTTTGATCCAGATTAACCGCCACCAACTCAAAGTTAACCGGTGCGCTCTTTTGCAAACTGAGCAACACATCTAACATCGCATAGGAGTCCTTACCCCCAGACAGGCACACCATTATACGGTCGCCCTCCTCCACCATCTTATAGTCCTCAATGGCCTTACCGACGTTTCTACGCAGACGCTTGTACAGTTTATTGACTTCTGTTATTTCTTTTTTATTGGGATTTGACACCGACTCGACTCATCAATTACAGGACAGTGCGCTATTTTAGCCGCTTTTGTTGCTAAAAGCTGTAGCAATCTGTGGCATCGGCTGCAGTCAATAGCATCGGGACGTTGCGGTAAAAACGCGGTGAAATAACAACTTTTCACCGCTTCGGTACAGGCGTCTCGCAGGGTCGCTGTAAAATACTTTTTATCCAAGCCCGCCAACCGCGCATCGAGCGTCGCCTCAGCTAATCACAAGTCACCGTTGTAACCGCAGCACAGCGGCGCTGTGTAGATCCAGATAAGGGTGGAAATTATCGCAACAAATCAATAAAATAGGTAATAATATACGCTGGCAGAGACATTCCGGCGCCGCCAAAGCTTTTACTATTCACAACATCCAACTATATAGGATAGAACAATGAAACAACCCGTACGCGTTACCGTTACTGGTGCAGCCGGCCAAATTGGCTATGCACTGTTATTTCGCATCGCCTCCGGCGCCATGCTGGGCAATGATCAACCGGTCATTTTACAGCTGTTAGACATTACTCCAGCAATGGACGCCCTAGAGGGCGTTAAGATGGAATTGGACGACTGTGCCTTTCCATTACTGGCCGGCGTGGTCTGTACTGATGACCCCAATACCGGTTTTAAGGACAGCGATTATGCCCTACTGGTCGGTGCCCGTCCCCGTGGCCCCGGTATGGAGCGCAAGGATTTGCTAGAAGCCAACGCCGCTATTTTCTCGGTGCAGGGCAAGGCTATAGCCGACAGTGCCAGCAAAGACATCAAGGTATTGGTAGTGGGCAACCCCGCCAATACCAATGCACTGATTACCCAGCGCAATGCCGCCGGTATTAACCCGCGCAACTTCACCGCGATGATGCGTCTGGATCACAATAGAGCGAAGACTCAAATTGCCCAAAAAACCGGCAAAGCAGTCACTGAAGTCAGCAATATGGTGGTGTGGGGCAATCACTCTGCAACCCAGTTCCCCGATCTGTACAACAGCAAGGTCAGCGGCGTAGCAGCGATCGATCAAGTCGATCAGCAGTGGTATGAAAACGACTTTATCCCTACCGTACAACAGCGTGGCGCAGCCATTATAAAGGCCCGAGGCGCCTCATCGGCGGCTTCTGCGGCTAATGCCGCGATCGACCATATGCGCAGCTGGGCGCTCGGTACCGAGGGTGATGATTGGGTTAGCATGGGAGTTTACTCCGACGGCTCCTACGGCATCACCGAAGGCTTGATCTACTCCTTCCCCTGCCGCTGTAAAGATGGCGATTGGGAAATTGTTCAAGGTCTGCCGGTTAATGCCTTTAGCGAAGAAAAGATGAAGGCCACTGAAGACGAGTTGACTCAAGAGCGCGACGCGGTAGCCCACCTGCTACCTTAAGCACAGGCCCACAAAAAAAACCGCTGCCAGGCAGCGGTTTTTTTTGCTTTAGATTCAGCGTGAATAGGCGGCAAAAAAATAAGCCTGACATTTCAGTACCACCTAACTTTACGCTGACCATAAGGCTGCACCGGCAGCTGCGTTTGCTGCAACTTAATTACCCAACTTCACTACAACCTAGCTACAACCTAGCTACAACCTAACTACAACCCAACTACAACCCAACTACAACCTAACGACAATGCTGCCACAACTACCCACAGCTGCAGTCTGCAAAAACTACTTCAACCGAATTGCCAGCGAATAACGTGGCCAGGTTCAGGAAAGGTACCGCCCCAAATTGCCCCCGTATATAGACCGTTTGTTGTGCGATAAACGCAGCACGGCTGCGGTGCTCAGCCTGCGGCCAATAGCACTTATCGGAAGCCATATAGAGTTCCCCTATAAATAGCACAATAACGGCAGCGCAGAAGTGCAGGTCTCGGGCACTGACTGTTGGGTTTTTCCGGGGTACAGTTCCGGCGAAGCCGGTGTTAGTGCTACGCTGGATTTTATTGATCCAAGTCGCCCGCTGATAGCGCTGTTCAGCGCCAGCTGTTAACTCATCACCTGCTCGCTAGCCTAGCTGGTATACGCCTTAGGGAATATTGATTAATAGCGTCACAGCGGCTCGACATAATCGACCAGTAACTGCAGTGACTGGCGTCCACGAAAGTCATTGACGTCGAGTTTGTAGACAGCACGCACTGATTCGACCGCGTTATTGGGCCATAGCTCTAGGTCTATATTAAAAGCAATGGCGTCAATCAGCTGCTGGCCGCTGTCGTCAATAGCCAACACCATTTTAAGATGATTACCGCCGACTAAGCGCTGCTGCACTAACCGAAATACGCCATCGAACAAAGGCTCGGGGAAGTGCTGTCCCCAGGGCGCCGCCAGCCGCAAGGTGTGGGCTAGCTCCAAGCTGAATTCAGTAGCGGACAACTCGCCATCAGTAAGTAACTGGGCCTGTAAATCCGCGGCCACTAATTGCCTGCTGACCTCACTGTCGAAAGCGGAGGAAAACGCGGCAAAATGCTCTAGCTGCAAACTCATCCCCGCCGCCATCGCATGACCGCCAAATTTACTGAGTAGCTGCGGGTGTTTGCTCGCCACAGCATCCAGCGCATCGCGAATATGAAAACCCGGGATCGAACGTGCTGAGCCTTTGATACTAACGCCGGGCACATCGTCGGCAAAGGCGATAACTGGGCGGTGGTAACGATCTTTTACCCGAGACGCCAAAATGCCCACTACACCCTGGTGCCACTGCCCATCGTATAAGCACAGTCCAAAAGGCATCGCCGCGGGCTCCAGTGACAGCGCCTCTAGACTGGCCAGCGCTTCGCGCTGCATGGTGCCTTCGATCGACTTGCGGTCGCGGTTTAAGTCATCCATCTGCGCAGCTAGTTCCGCCGCGAGACGCTCGTCCTCGGTGATCAGACAGTTAATCCCCAGACTCATGTCATCGAGGCGACCCACCGCATTGAGCCGGGGCCCGATAGCAAAGCCCATATCTGCACTCACCAGGCGCTGGTGATCGCGCCCGGCCACCTGAAGCAGCGCTCGGATACCGGGTCGCATACGCCCAGCCCGCATTCGGCGCAGACCCTGCTCCACCAAGATGCGGTTATTGTGATCCAAGGGCACCACATCGGCGACAGTGCCCAGCGCTACTAGATCTATATAGTCTGCCATAGCCGGTTCCGGCAGTTGTTGGAGGGCAAACCAGCCGCGCGTTTTTAAAGCTGTTTTCAGCGCCGACATGACGTAAAAAATGACGCCAACTCCGGCCAAATTTTTGCTGGCGAA
>JBLHLU010000208.1:0-7265 GCA_047623385.1 Paraglaciecola psychrophila | reverse complement strand
CAGTCTGCACGAGTTAGGTGGCTCAGCCGCCAATGTCACCACTGGTTACCACGCCATAGAGTTTTTACTTTGGGGACAGGACCTCAACGGTCAACAACTGGGCGCTGGAGAGCGTCCCTACACCGATTACGTAAGCGGCAATAAATGCACCCACGGGAATTGCGACCGTCGCGCCGACTACCTTCGAGCCGCAAGCGCGGTGTTAGTCGAAGATCTTCATTATATGAGTCAACAGTGGGCACCGGCAGTGAGGAACAATTATCGCGCCGGATTACTAGCTATGAACGACGACGTGACTCTGGCACGGATGTTCTTCGGTATGGACTCACTCTCACTAGGGGAGCTTGGGGGCGAGCGCATAAAAGTACCCCTTGAGGCGAATTCTACTGAAGATGAGCACGACGACTTTAGTGATAACACTCACTGGTCGCACTACTACGATGGCCTGGGCATGCAAAACATCTATTCAGGCAAATACCGGCGACTGGATGGCACAGTGTTGTCAGGACCATCGCTAAGCCGCTTGGTCGCAAAAGCAGACGCAGATACTGACCAACAAACTCGGCAGGCATTAAACAAAACCATGACAACGCTAACGGTATTAATCAATACCGCCGAAGCCAAAGAGAAGCCGATGAAATTCGACATGATGATCGCCAAAGGCAATAAACACGGCGAAGAAATTCTAAACAACATTATCAGCGCCCTGATTAGCCAAGCTCGCAGTATTGAACAAGCCGCCAGCGCAATCAATATTGACCCCCATGCCACCGGACTTTAATTATTATTAGTAATACGCGCTAGCAACGCCGCTCACGGTACACGGAAGGTGGAGTTAACCACAATTTTAGACAAGCAATCGTCGCGCGTGGAGCAACCACCGCCCCCAAACTTAGCCGCACCCTTGGCCTAACTCTTACTCAGTAAAAGTTATATATTCGAACTCCACAACGCAACGCCCCACCACCTAGTTCATCTATATAATTTGATATTTACGGTTTTAGAATCAGACCAAAAGGACATCACGCGTGCCCATACCGACACCATATTATTTGAAAAAGCGAACGCGCCAAAATCGCTTTTATCGCCGATCATCCGCTGCAATGGCTATTCCATTGCCGTGTCATTGAGCACCTGAAAACCGGACTAATGGGGTATGTCACCATCACCTGATGGTAAATTAAGTTACAGGTAGCGTCGGCGGTAGTTCTTAAATTTAAAAACGCCGCACAAGGAAGGTCGAGGAAGATAATACTAGCGTAATCCAGCTACTATACTGACTAGATATACTTGTGTTCATGAGCCCCACCTAGGCGCAGCTCTAGCACTAAGACATTCAGTGAAACAAAAGAGACACCGCCTTATGATTATTAATCACGACGATATTGAGCAAATGGAGCAGCGGTATCGAGGCCTATTTATAAATAGTGTACTCGGTGCTAAACCCGCGCTCTTGGTTGGCACTAGCAGTATCAGTGGGAATTCAAATTTAGCCGTAATGTCATCCGTCTTCCATATTGGCGCCAATCCACCACTTGTCGGCCTAATCATTCGGCCCAGTGAAAGCCCAAGACATACCCTCAATAATATTCTTGCCACCGGCTATTACACCCTCAACCACGTATCCCCCCAATACATCGATGCGGCTCACCAAACATCCGCCCGCTACCCAGAGGATCAGTGTGAGTTTAAGGCCGTTGGTTTATCCAAAAAATACCATAGCGACTTTGCCGCCCCCTTCGTGGAACAATCGACAATTGCCCTGGGCCTCAAGCTGATGGAAGAGCACAAACTAACAATAAATAATACGCACATGATTATCGGAGAAATCCGACTCATTGAATTACCGTCTACGGTACTGGGCGATGATGGCTTTGTAGATATAGCGGCAAACGATAGTATTGCGGTCACCGGGCTCGATAGCTACGCTCGTATTCAAGGACTAAAGCGTTTGAGCTACGCTAAGCTAGGCCAAATAGACTAAGCTATTGCGTCTCCTAGGCACTCAGATACCCGTTGAACTGTTATACAACAGGTCGCTAAGCACGCCAAAACAGGAAAGCTGAAACACGAGTATAGGAGAACTATTAATTCAACCTACAGCTTCATTCAAGCCACGCTTAATTCAAAATAACGCAAATTAAGCGTTAGTGTGGTTTATCTGCACCACATTACCGTCTTCCTGAGCACCTAGCTCGGTTGAAGACTTAGCGTTCAATGGCTTGGCCTCTTTAGTCGTACTCCTTGCCTTTCGAGCAATGGGCTTTTTACCGGGGGTCACTACTGATGCTTTCGCCGACTTTTTAGTTGCTGAGGCCTTAGTAGCGATCTTTACCGATTCATCAGAGCTGCTAGCGGTAACTGCCACTTTTTTAATAGCACTAGTCGTCGATGACTTTGCCGATTCTTTGACCTTAGGCGTTTTTAGATCGACCGATACATCGGCAAGTTTTGCCTTGGTCTGACTCTTTGCAGCGGCTAACAATTCCGCAAAAGATCGCTCTATACATTCTCGATAAAAAGCAGGATCTGGCATGGAATTGCGATCACCGACAATTGACAGGGTCATGATGCCATTAGCGCTAAAAATCAAATGGAACAAGCCAACACCTGGCGTTAATAGGCCCAAGCCATAATACCGCACCATTCGCGCACCAGCTGAGAAAAGTGGAAACGGCGGGCCAGCAACATTTGACACCACTGAACTAATCCCAACCGGTAAATGTCGAGTCAAGTGATTATTAGAATAGCTATTCACTAATGACCGAGTCAAAACTGGTGGCAGTACCCCGGCCAATTTCAGTACGTCAACTAGTGGCGAATTTTCACCATATACTTTGGCTGCTTGAGAACTTTTATAAATCCCAGCAAGACGCTTTAAAGGGTCGGCGACATTCGTATGTAGCTCCACAAATACAGAGCCGACCTGATTATTTTCATCGGTAATTCCACGGCGGGTACGCATGTCCAGCGGAATAGTCACGGATAGACTTTCATCCGGTAATTCATTGTGATGATCTAAGTAATACCGCAGTGCACCGGCAACCACGCTGAGAATAACATCATTAATTTTGACGTTAGCAAAGTCCTTTAAAAACTTAACATCTGCTAGCGAAAACTCTGTCGCTTCAAAAACCCGATACGGCCCTACCGGCGTATTAAATCGCGTTTTAGGCGAGTTTATAGTGGGAATAGGAATTTTCTTTTGTGCCATTCCCACGGCCATTTTTCCTAAATCGCGCAGCACACCGATGCCACCCGTCAGTATTTTCACACTGTTTTTTACATTATTGACTGCTGATGATGTTGCTAGATATAAGGTGCCAGGAGCGACATCTGCCGTCACAATACGAGGGCCCTGCGGCACAGCGGCTGGGTCTGGCTCTAGATCATGGATCACCGACATAATGGAGGAGCCGCCGGCCCCATCCACCAAAGAATGATGCATCTTGGTGTAGATGGCGAAACCGCCTTTGGGTACACCCGGAATATTGTCTAGACCTTCAATGATATAAGCCTCCCACAGTGGTCGGTTCATATCCAGCGGTCTAGCGTGCAGCCGTGCGACCAAGATACAGAGCTGGCGCCAGTCGCCGGGCTGCGGCAAGGCTGTATGGCGAATATGAAATTCGACATCGAAATTAGCATCTTCCACCCAATATGGCCGATCAACATTGCCGGGGACTGGATGTAAGCGCGAGCGGAAAATAGTGTGTTTTGACAAACGGCGTTCACAATTGGAGATCACACCCTTGAATCGCACAAAACCACCAGGTGCGCTTGAAGGGTCGTAAATACCGAGCCCACCAACATGCTGGGGGGTGTTGGGATGCTCAAGATTGATAAATGCGGTATCTAGGACGCCTAACTGCTTCATTCAATAAGTCCTCTAATTGACATGGTCCCGCTCTGATTTTTTATTCTTCTTGAGCAGGCAACTGCCAACATATTACATCAATTTTTAAAAGATCAAAGTAATTCAAATAGAATAGCGAACATAGAAAGATAAAATCCAATAATGGCTCGTCGCAATATAACGATATCGATCCGTGGAGTACTTACTAGAATCTGCCAATAAGCGAAATAATTCAAGACCGAAATAAAGGCCGCGGTTTCACTAAAACCCTACGCACTGCCCTTAAGGATTGTCGATTCGAGCCTTGCGTTGACGAGCTGGCGGCGCTGCACCAACATGGTCCTCGTTACGCAAACGCGCAAGTTCGACCTGCTTTTGACGATCACGAAAACGCCTCTTCTGATCTTCGGTCACCACATCAAAACAGGAGGGGCAGGTAACCCCTGCTTCGTAGTTGTCACTTTGCTTATCCATACTGCTTATCGGCCGACGACAGCCGTGACAGAGATCGTGCTCTCCGCTTGCTAAACCGTGGGTCACAGAGACTCGGTTATCAAATACAAAGCATTCGCCCTGCCATAAGCTCTCAGGCTCAGGCACTTCCTCAAGATACTTTAGAATGCCGCCCTCAAGATGATAGACCTCGTCAAAACCCTCGTGTTTCATAAACGCAGAAGCTTTCTCACAACGAATACCACCAGTGCAAAACATCGCCACCTTCTTATGTTTCTGCGGATCATAGTGTTCGCGAACGTATTCAGGAAACTCTCTAAAACTGGTGGTTTTCGGATCTACAGCACCACGAAAACTACCGATCTTGACTTCGTAATCATTGCGGGTATCTATCAGAAGCACCTCAGGATCAGAGATAAGTGCATTCCAGTCGACTGGTTTTACATAACTCCCCACTACGTCATTGGGGTCGATACCACCGACCCCCATTGTCACAATTTCTTTTTTTAACTTCACTTTGGTGCGGTAAAAAGGTTGTGATTTATCGAAGGACTCTTTATGGCTAAGATCGGCTAATCGGCTATCTTCACGCATATAGCTAAGCACAGTGTCGACGCCCCGACGTGAGCCCGCAATGGTGCCATTCACACCCTCAGCGGCCAGTAATAAGGTTCCCTTGACGCCGGCTTTAAGACAAACATCCAACAAGGGTTCCCGCATCTCGTGGTAATCGGGGAGGCTAACAAATTTATATAAGGCCGCTACAACAAACTGATCCATACGTTATTTAACCTTGATCCTTTTTACTGCCGCCCAAACAGTTGGGTGACGCCGGCACCGGCGCGATTCGATCTTGCCATTCTTGCGGACTATAAGTGTGCATTGCCAAGGCATGAACCGGCCCAGCCAACTCATCGGCCAACAATTGATAGACACTTTGCTGACGTGCCACTTTACGCTTACCGCTGAATACGTCGGCGACAATAACGAGTTTAAAGTGGGTTTCTGAGTTCGCTGGTACACTGTGCATATGGCTTTCGTTAACAACGTCAAGATGCTGCGGCTTTAATGCAGCTGAAAGCTTATTGGTAATACTCTGTTGGATAACTGACATAATAGACCCCTGTTAACACCACTGCCGCAAATCGGACTATATTATACACCGCTAGCCCGCTTCTTACCCTGTTCTGCCGCGCAGCGCATTGCTGCCGCGTAAGCACGATTAGCTCAAACCAGTCGCATCTCGGTGTCGTCGAGTGCCTCGTCCGGGGTTTGATAATACGAAAGCGCAATTTTCTCGCTGCCACGCAAATAAGGAAATGGCGGCAAGCTCAATGCGTCAAAATTTTGCCTAATGTTAATATCGATCTTCAAATACGAGATATTTTCAAACATCCGAGCGAACATCAAGACCTCTAAAAACATACCATAGCCACCAAATATACTTCGACCCTAAACGGGGCCGACCCACAGAAGCTGTTCAATCAGGTAAAGAGTAAACGATGAATCAGATGCCGTTTTTCACACCCGCTACGCTTCCAAGGAGCTCAAATTTAACGGCTTAAGACGCGCGCACAACTCATTAGTGAGTTATGTACAAACCGCTGTATATATAGCCAATATCGAGCCGCAGCGATAAACCCGCTCAATAGCACCCTGCCGGTACCACTTCTGCGCGCCGCAACGGCATAATTAAGGTCATAAACAAAGCGATAGCAGCACAGCGAACCCCATAATCCTTAAATATGGAAAAGGCCTTAATCGTGACAAGACCCATAATTTACTCATGAATTCTGCACCCACATAAATAACCCATGCCTAGCCACTAAGGCAAAACAATCCACATCTATATAAATCAAATCAGTTTAGGAGGCTTGCGGGGTTCATCGAGGCTCATCGTGGACGGAACAGAACGGCACAAGCAGGCAATTTAGTCATACCGCCAACCGGATGTCAGACACCAAGTCGATAAAACGCCGCGGCATTATCCCAAAGCACTTTTTTGGTCGCAGCATCGCCAAGGGCATTGCCAATAATTTCAAGATCTACCGGATTAAAGGCTCGCGGCGAGCGAGTTGAAGGCAGGTCAGTGCCAAACATTAAGGCCTCGGGATTGATCTCAAACAAGCGTTTTATCGCCTGGCTAACCGCAAAATCTACTCGACCAAACCCAGTTGCTTTTACTCGGGCACCACTTTCAGCCAATCGGTACAAAAGCGGCAAACCCTCCTTGGATAAACCAAGGTGGTCGATACTAACCGCAGGAAGCCTGCACAGCTTATCTTCAAGATCCACCAAAGTTTTGCAGTCTGCATAAATCTCGATATGCCAACCCAATAAGTCGTGTACCCGATGTGCAAATTCGACAAGATACTTACTGCTTTCTGAACCACCACGGCGCAAATTAAATCGCACTGCGCGCACCCCATGACTACCTAACAGCAACAAGTCTTCGTCGCTAACAGAATAAGGGAGTTGCGTCACGCCAACGAAGGTAGGCCCTAATGCTGCCAAGGCCGCAATTAAATAGCTTTGATCAAAACTTTGAAACGAACCAGAAACAACTGCACCGCCGCCGACACCCAAGGATGCAGTTTGACCAATATAATCATCAACCGTGAACTCGTCTGGCAAATAACCATCATTACTGACCAAGGGGAAAGCGGAATCTATAATGTGCAAATGGGCATCAAAAATCATGTGCTGCATACCGCCCCCACCTCTGCCGACTATATTTAAAAGCCTGCGCATGAGCAAATTTCATTATTAATGAAATTAATATACTTCGTGAAACTCTTCAACACTCGCAGATTTACAGCTTAAAAGCAATCCTCAACAGCATCTCAATCAATAGATGCCACGCGGTTCTTCGCTTCTATCCACTGCGACATATACTGATGACTTTTGAGTGTTTGATGACGGAGCATAAGACTATAAAAATGACTTTGCCGGTGGG
>JBLHLU010000207.1:0-7266 GCA_047623385.1 Paraglaciecola psychrophila | reverse complement strand
CGTCTCAATGGCGCCAAAACACCATTGAATATCGACACAGAGGCGGCTAGCCGAGACTTCAAAATTGCCAAAGCAAGTCGCACCTACTGGACAATCATGGCGGCAATATTTTGCTTGTCTCTAGGGCTTGGCGGATTGATGATTCACTTTGTACCGATTCTTCTCGAGGTTGGCTTCGCTACAAAGGCCGCAGCTAAAATTGCAGGGGTTATTGGTATTGCGGTTGTACTGGGCCGAATCCTAGTAGGCTTTGCTGTTGACCGCATATTTGCTCCAAGGGTGGCAATAGCCATTCTATTCGCCTGTATCTCTGGCGTTTTGGCTTTGGCACTATTTGGCTCTGCGGTCGCAGTGCCGGCTGCGTTTGTTATAGGGTTTTCCGTGGGAGCCGAGGTTGATCTCATTGGCTATCTCGTCGCTAGATATTTTGGCATACATGCCTATGGCCAGATTTATGGCAGACAATACTCAACATTCCTAATCGCAACGGGCCTTAGTCCAGTAATCCTCGGTGCGATTCGTGACGCGACGGGCACTTACACCGCATCTTTATTTACAGCCGCAGCCTTTATGGTCGTATCGGCCGCTTTGTTCGCAAAACTCCCAAAATTTGACCAATAGAAAACCAATAGCTGTGTCACTGTGTGAAGAAGTGTATTCAATTTAAAGCTAGACAAAGAAAAACCCCCTGAATAACAGGGGGCTATCTTTTTTTGGTGGAGGCGGCGGGAATACCGTTGCTGTCGGTTAACACAGGGTCTAAGGTGACCTGATTATGTAATTCGGGCAAGTCTTCACAAATCGCCACCATGCCGGTAGTGCGATTAAACAGCTGGTGAAAATCTCGGTGGTGGCTGGACCCTAGAGCGACTTTACCCTGCGCCAAACCGGCCAGGGCGGTGGCCATTGGGCCCATACCCCGGGTGGCCTCGTAGGTATAGCCGCGCAAAAAGCCGCGGCGGGCATCGGTTTCGTAAAACTGCTGACTCCAGATACTGTCGTGGGGCCCCTTGTAGCCATCCAGCGGCTGGTCGAAAATACCATTGATTGACGCGTAGGGATGAAACATCAGGTTTTTACCAACCAAGCCGCTGCTGTTGGCGAGCCCATCGGGAAAGGCGGTACTGCGAGAATTAAGCAATATACGGGGGGTGCCAATGCCGTTGCTGGCCATAATAACTACATGGGCGCCGATAAAATGTTCGGCGCCCTCAGCATCGTAATAAATAGCGCCGCTGGCCATACCACTGTCGTCGACGGTTATTTCTCGCACCCGGCAGCCGCTGCGCAGCTCTACCCCGTTGCGAATCGCCTCGGGCCAGAAAGTAATGTCGGTACTGGCTTTGGCCCCCTGGGCGCAGCCACTGATACAGGCGCCCAGGTTGATACACTGGGCGCGGCCTTGGTAAGGCTCGGTGGCAATAGCGCTGTCCGAGGGCCACCAGTGCCAAGCTAACCGGTTAAAACCTTTGGCCAGGGTCTGGCCGGCTTTACCGAGCGGCAACGGTGGCATCTGCGGCTGTTTCGGCGGGTAGGCCGGATCGCCAGCCAGCCCTGATACGCCGGTTAACTGCTCGCTCTGTCGATAAAAGGGCTCCAGCGTGTGGTAGTCGATAGGCCAGTCGTCGGCCACGCCGTCTAAGGTTTTTACCCGAAAATCGGAGGGGTGAAAGCGCGGGAAGTGGCCGGCGTACAGCACCGTGCCACCGCCGACGCCATTGTAGTTAGCGACCTTAATCGGCGAGTTATCTTCATTGATCGGGTAGTCCGCAGGCAGTTGCCTGCGGTTGGGGCTGATACTAAAATCGGCCTGGCCACGGGCTTCGGCGTCGCGGCCGGTACTGGGATAGTTAGCCGGGTCGGGCCAGTCGCCCTGTTCCAGGCAGACGATGTGCATATGGGTATCGGCCAGACTCCAAGCCGCCGCAGCACCGGAGGCTCCGGCGCCAACTATTAATACATCGACTATCTTTTCGGGCATTGTTGGTGTTGTCCTTAACTGCGGTTGCCGCCGCGGTGCGTTGGCTAAAATAGGTCGTTCAGTCAGTGATCACCGTATTGCCAGAGATCTAACAATTCATAGTAAGAGGGATTGCCGGTCAGGTCAAAAGCGCTGGTCTGAGACCATCAGTTGCGCCAATGAATTGACCCCAGATATGGACTTTTGCAGTGATGGCTCTTATTCTTCGCCTCTTATTATAAGAATCGCGTATACCTATCCGAGATTAGGGCTGGCGTGTTCGTGTTAACAGTCGCCACAGCACTGCGCTGCACCCGCTGTGGCTGGCGGCAGAAATGTAAACTTGAGGAGACATTACCATGGCGTTAAAAAAACGCATTGCTATCACATTGCCCGCGGGCCCAAAAATTGAAGATACCGTCAAACGGTTGAAATGGGCTGAAGAAAACGGTTTTGCCGACGCGTGGTTTAGTGACTCCGGCGCCCCGGACTCGCTGACCCAAGTGGCCGCTATCGCCCACCACACCAGCACTATTCGTATCGGCATTGCGGTCACGCCTGTTTACACGCGCGCGCCCTCAGTACTGGCGGCCTCGGCTAATGTCATTGGTCAGATATTACCTGGGCGTTTTGTGATGGGTCTGGGTTCTTCCAGCCAGACTATTATGGGTAAGTTCAACGGCATTCCGTTAGAGAAGCCACTGACCCGAGTAAAAGAAACCGCGCAGCTAGTTCGCACCATGCTGGCTGGCGAAAAAACCGCCTTTGACGGCGAAACTGTTAGCAGTAATGGTTATCGGCAGGCGCCTATGGACAGCCCTCCACCGATTTATTTGGCGGCGTTGCGGGCCAATATGATCGAAATGGCGGCAGAAGTCGGCGACGGTGTTATCTTTAACCTATGGCCCCAAGGTGCGCTGCCTAAGATGATGGAACACGTGCGTATTGGCGCCGAGCGCGCTGGCAAAAACTGGCAAGATATCGAAATAGTCAACCGTGCCATGGTGCTGTGTACCGATGATAAAGAGCGCGGGCGGGCCCTCTTTAGAGCGTCTTTTGGACCCTACTATGCCACCCCTGTGTACAATAAGTTTTTAGCTTGGGCCGGGTATACAGAAGCTGCTAATATGATTAGTGAAGGTTGGGCGGAGAAAAATCGCGAGAAGACCGCCAGCGCGATGACCGATGAGATGATCGACGAAATTGCGATTATCGGTAGCCGGGAAGAAATTCAGGCGCGTATTCAAGCGGATGCCGACGGCGGTGTTCACACCCATATCATTGCGCCACTGGCGGCTAACGCCGAAGACCTAAACAATACCTTTGAGGCCTTTACCGCTAAGAACTTTCAGTTTTCCTAATGGCGGTGCCACCGGGTAACCGGTGGCAATAGCAAATCATCATGTATTCCTAATCGGCAGTGCTGATGTTGTCGATCATACTGAGAAGCCTATGAAAATAATAAAATTTACCCTCGCCTTAGCGGCGACGACACTAGCCACGGCCTGTTCAGAATCTGACCAAACAACAGCATCCGCGGGGCAAACCCAGCTGCTGAATACGCTAACGGCCGAGCATCAAAGCGCCCAGCCGCAATCGCGCTTTGACGGTACCCAGTTGGCCATGCCCAAAGATATATTGATTGCCAACCCTGCAGCCAATGCCCAGCGCAATGCCTATTTTGGCGACCTACACGTTCACACCACTTATTCTTTTGACGCCTTTGCCTTTGGTACCTTGGCGACACCCTACGATGCCTACCGCTACGCCCTCGGCGAGGCGATTGACCACCCTGGCGGTTTTAAAATGAAACTGCGCAAGCCCTTAGACTTTTACGCAGTGACTGACCATGCCATGTTTTTAGGCGCTGTCTCAGCGGCGGCTGATACCGGCACCGAATTTTCAAAATACCCCCATGTAGAAAACCTGCACAATCTCAACAGTGTCACCAATTTGAACACCGACAGTATTCCCAGTCGCACCAATGCATTTTCGACCTTTTTACCCACCACCTTGCAAGGTATAGCCAGTGGCGCTGTCGACGGTGAAATGGTTAACAATATCGGCCGCGAAGCTTGGGCTGATACCATCAAGGCTGCCGAGCAATTCAATAACCCCGGCGAATTCACCACCTTCGTCGCCTACGAATACACCACCTCCACCGACGATCGCGGCAACCTACATCGCAATGTTATTTTTCGTGGCGCGGATAAATTGCCGGCTCTACCTTTTTCTCGCTTTCACAGCCAAAACCCTGAAGGTCTGTGGGACTGGATGGATGAACTGCGCTCCCAGGGTGTTGAAAGCCTGGCCATTCCGCACAATTCTAACGGCTCTAATGGGCAGATGTTTAAGCTGGTTGACTGGGCCGGCAACCCAATGGATGACAACTACGCCAAGCAGCGCCTGCGCAACGAGCCGCTGATTGAAATTACCCAGATTAAGGGTACTTCTGAGACTCACCCACTGCAGTCGGAAACCGATGAATGGGCGGGCTTTGAAATAATGCCCTACCGGATTGCGACCACTGCAGCTAGTGAGCCGACTGGCTCCTATGCCCGGGAGGCACTACTCAATGGTCTCGCCTTTGCGGACAAGGGCATAACAAACCCTTATAAATTTGGCTTTATTGGCTCATCTGATACCCACAACGGCGCTATTTCCGACGACGAAAAGAATTTTTTCTCCAAGGCAGGGTTGTTAGATTCTACCGCTATGTTGCGCGGTGCTGTGCCGCTGTCACCAGAGCAGGCCCGTACTAACAGTGATTCTGATTTGACCAATGTCAAACAGGTTGACGGCCAACCCTATGTGTCTGGCGGTTTCGAAACCTGGGGTGCTTCCGGTCTAGCGGCGGTTTGGGCCGAGGAAAATACGCGGCAGTCTATTTACGACGCACTGCGCCGCAAAGAGACCTTTGCCACTTCTGGCCCGCGTATTCGGCTGCGCTTTTTTGCTGGTTTTGATTTTGATAAGCTGAACCTCAACGATGACAACATGGTTGAGATGGCCTACGCTAGCGGCGCTGCGATGGGCTCTGACCTGTTGGCTAAAGGCCCGCAAGCGCCGACTTTTATTGCTTGGGCGGTACGTGATTCTGGTTCGGCACCGCTGCAGCGCCTGCAGATCATCAAGGGCTGGACCGAAAATGGCGAGAACAAAGAACAGGTGTTTGATGTGGCCTGCTCTGACGGTTCTGCCGTTGACCCGGTTAGCCAGCGCTGCGCTGACAATGGTGCCAAGGTTAATATCGAGGATTGTTCGACCACTAAAGGGGTCGGTGCTGGCGAGCTGAAAACCCAGTGGACTGACCCTCAGTATCAGCCTGAGCAACGCGCATTTTATTATGCCCGTGTGCTGGAAAATCCAACCTGTCGCTGGTCAACTTGGGACGCGGTACGGGCTAATGTTGCGCCGCGCTCCGATATGCCCGCGACTATTCAGGAGCGCGCCTGGTCGTCACCGATTTGGTTAATTCCCGGCGCCTAGTACTCCACCAATACTGGTACCAGCAGGGTTTAAATAAGTGCCCTGCGGGTTGTTAGTATTCCGTTCACTATTTATCTGCATTACTCGTGTGTATTACTTGGGTAGATGACTTGGGTAGATTGTGAACAGGGTTGCTGTCTCCGGACTTCTCAATTTTTGTTGTGGTAAAGCGTTGTTCAACACGCTGATCTCGATGACCTCAGTGACCGGGTGACAATGGTTGTTGGGTCTGTGTCATTGCCGGATTGGCTGTTTTATTCGGTTGCAATCGCGCAGTCTGATAGCCCCAGCAGCTCGGCGTTTTAATACCCAGAGCACCGGTCTTACCGCAGCGGTTTTAGGGTAGCGCCTTGAAAGTTGCCAGCGATAATCTAACGCAGGTTTTGCGGGCTGGAACGGTGCTGTAGGGTCCACTGATAACAATAAAAAAGTACGCTTTGACGTTTCGGCGGTAGTCATTGAGTTCTGGCTCTGTATTTCTGGTAGAGTCTGCTGTTATTTACACTCGTTATTCGCTGTTGTTTTATTGGAACATACATGTCTGTTGTGAAAAGCTTTCTGCGCGACCCCTTTGTTCAATTTATGCTGCTCGGTGCACTGGTATTTGCGCTGTTCAATGCCGTCGGCGGCGATGCGGCGAGTCATACGATTACCGTGAGCAAGACCGATGTCACGCGCCTTACTGCCCAGTGGCAAAGCCAGTACTCGCGGCCGGCCAGCCCGCAGCAAACCGCCGCCATTGTTGAGCAGTATGTGCAGCAAGAAATCTTATACCGAGAGGCGAGAAAGCTAGATCTAGGTGAGGACGATGTCATTATTCGTCGCCGAATGGTGCAAAAATACCAGTTTTTGTCCGAGCAAATGCTCGAAGTACAAGCGCCCTCCGCAGCGGCTCTAGCAGACTTTTATCAGCAAACTAAGAGCCGCTATATCACCCCGGCTAAGACATCTTTTTATCATGTGTATTTTCGCGATGTTGTTGGCCAGTCGGCGGAGCGACAACAGCGGGCTAGCGCCTTGGCGGCACAGCTTAACGAGCTGCCAGCCGATAGCAGGACTTGGCGCGATAGCGGCGATGCTTTTATGTTGCAGCGCCAGTACGCTGCTAGAACAGAGCAGGATGTTGGCCAGTTATTCGGCCGCGATTTTGCCAGCGCGCTGACGGCGTTGCCAACGGGCCAGTGGTCGGCACCGCTGCGCTCTGCCTTTGGTTGGCACGCCGTTAAGGTGGTCAATAAAACAGCGGCATATCAGCAACTACTGACTGAGGTAGAAGCACAGCTATCAGAGCACTACAGCGCTGAGCAACGCCGCCTCGCAAGTGAGGCGTTTTATCGCACCCTTAAAAGCCAGTACCAGATTGTGTATGCCGACCCGCTGATGGCTGCCCAAATCGGTGCCAGTGCCGAGACCACTCAATGAGCCGGGAGCAATGGCTTATTACACTGCTGTGTTTGGGTAGCATGTTATCTGGGCTGGTACAGGCGCATGAAATTCGCCCGGCCTATTTGAAAATCAGTGAACTGAGCGCTCCGACAACAGCCAATAACGCAGCATCACCAACCCGCTCTGGACCGGGAAATAATACCCCTGAGATGATGAGTTCTGCAGCGGAAATGACTGCTGCACCGGGGAACAAGCCTAATGATGAGATCGACTCTAATAATAAAATCAGCGCTAACGGTGAAACCAGCTCTAATAGTGAAATCAACTCTAATAGTGAAATCAACTACAGCATACTGTGGAAGCAGCCTCTGCGCGCTGGTGAAAGTCTGCACTTAGAGCCGGTACTGCCAGACAATTGCCGTGAGACTGGG
>JBLHLU010000206.1:0-7269 GCA_047623385.1 Paraglaciecola psychrophila | reverse complement strand
TAAGCACTTAAATCCGCACATATACCGTCACACCGGTCTGGGTGCCCAGCATGACTATGCAGGGTTGATCGTTGGGGTGTATGGAGGTCTAACCCTACTTAAAAGGTAATATCATGACTGAAGTAAGCATGCGCGACATGTTGCAGGCCGGCGTACATTTTGGCCACCAAACCCGTTACTGGAACCCTAAAATGGGTCCGTATATTTTTGGCGCCCGCAACAAGATCCATATCATCAATTTGGAGCATACTGCCCCCGCTTTTAATGAAGCTCTGGCTTTTGTGCAGAAATTGGCGAGCAACAAAAACAAAATTCTGTTTGTCGGCACCAAGCGTGCGGCTAGCAAGATTGTCAAAGAGCAGGCCGAGCGTTCTGGTCAGCCCTATGTTAGCCACCGCTGGTTGGGTGGTATGTTGACCAACTACAAAACTATCCGCGGTTCGATCAAACGTCTGCGTGATTTCGAAGGCCAGCAGGCCGACGGTACCTTTGACAAGCTGATCAAAAAAGAAGCGCTGACCCGTACCCGGGCGATGGAAAAGCTAGAGCGTTCTATCGGTGGTATTAAAGACATGGGCGGCCTTCCCGACGCTTTGTTTGTTATCGATGTTGACCACGAGCGCATTGCTATTAAAGAAGCCAACAATTTAGGTATTCCGGTTATTGGTATCGTCGATACTAATAGTGATCCTGATGGTGTTGATTTTGTTATTCCGGGTAACGATGACGCTATCCGCGCAATTAAGCTCTATGCCGCTGCTATCGCCGACGCGATCTTGGCCGGCAAAGGCGACGACGGTACTGCTGTTGCCAAAGACGAGTTTGTCGAAGAAACTGCCGCCGCTGAAGAGATGTCCGCTGCAGAAGCGGCTCCTGTAGTAGAAGCGACTGCTGCTGCCGATGCTGCGCCTGCGGCCCCTGCTGCTGAATAGGCTGAGCCGACATAGCGCAAACGAAGGGGCGGTAACGCCCCTTTTTTGGTCCCTATAATGATCCACCGCCGGTTGATTTACGGCCTGGATTTTAGCAACTGAACAATCATTTTTTGGCTGATACAGTCGACAAATGCAGGAGGATATAACAATGGCAGCTATTTCTGCTTCTCTGGTGAAAGAACTACGCGAGCGTACCAGTCTCGGTATGATGGAATGTAAAAAAGCCCTGGCCGCAGCCGGTGGTGATATCGATGTGGCAATTGAAGAATTGCGCAAAAACAGTGGTATGAAAGCGGCTAAAAAGGCCGGGCGCACCGCTGCTGAAGGCGTTGTTGCTGCTAAAGTAGCCGACGACGGCAGCTATGCAGTACTGGTTGAAGTGAACAGTGAAACTGACTTCGCCGCCAGAGACGAAAGCTTTCTCGGCTTTGTGAGCACGGTTACCGAGGCCGCTTTTGCCGACAAACAAAATGACGTGGCGATACTGTTAAGTGGCGGTATCGACACTGCGCGGGAATCGTTGGTGCAAAAGATTGGTGAAAATATTGGCGTGCGCCGTATTGAATTGATCAACAGTGACAACGGTGTAGTAGGTAGTTACGTACATTCTAACAACCGTATTGCGGTGCTGGTCTCGTTGGCCGGTGGTGACAGTGAGCTGGCTAAAGATATTGCCATGCATGTAGCTGCGGTTAATCCTCAGGTTTTGCGCGCCGAAGATATGCCCGCAGAAGTCGTCGATGCTGAAAAGGCGATCATCAAGGCGCAGCCAGATATGGAAGGCAAGCCCGAGGCGATTGTTGAGAAAATGATGGGTGGGCGTATTAAGAAGTTCTTGAAAGAGAACAGCTTGCTAGACCAGCCCTATGTTAAAAATCCAGAGCTCACTATTGCTGAATTGGCGAAAGCCGGTGGCGCCGAGGTGCTATCTTTCACACGCTTTGAAGTGGGTGAAGGTATCGAAGTCGAAAGCGTCGATTTTGCCGACGAAGTCGCAGCGCAGTTGCGCGGCTAAAGTTATCGTGTAATCAAGGGGCCTAAGGGCCCCTTTTTTATATCCGCGATGCGCAAATTGTTTTACTATCGTCGACCGTTATTGCTCATTTTAGGACATTGCCATGGCCAACCGAAAGCAGGATAAAAAATACAAACGCATTCTTTTGAAACTCAGTGGCGAGGCATTGATGGGGAGCGAGGGCTTTGGTATCGACCCCAAGGTACTCGATCGCATGGCGCTGGAAATCGGTCAATTGGTCGGTATAGGGGTGCAGGTTGGGCTGGTGATAGGGGGTGGCAATTTGTTTCGTGGTGCCTCCTTGCAAAAAGCGGGTCTCGATCGCGTTACCGGCGATCATATGGGCATGTTGGCGACAGTAATGAACGCGCTTGCCATGCGCGACTCACTGGAGCGCGCTAACATCGCCTCCCGGGTGATGTCGTCTATTCCGATGAGTGGTGTTGTTGACCACTACGATCGCCGCAAGGCGGTGCGTTCGTTAGAACGTGGCGAAGTGGTTATTTTTGCCGCCGGTACCGGTAACCCGTTTTTTACCACCGACTCGGCGGCCTGTCTTCGCGGTATTGAAGTTGATGCTGAATTGGTGTTGAAGGCGACCAAGGTTGACGGCGTTTATTCTGCCGATCCCATGCTCGATAGCTCCGCCACGTTGTACAGCCAGTTGAGTTACGACGACGTACTGGACATGAAGTTGGAGGTCATGGACCTGACCGCTATCTGCCTGTGCCGGGATCACGATATGCCGTTGCGGGTCTTTGCAATGGAAAAAAGTGGCGCCTTGCTCAATATAGTCAATGGTGGAGAAGAGGGAACTCTTGTAACATAAGTATTGTTGCAAGAAGCTGCCACTGTGCAGTTACGATACTACGGGCCACAATAGCTGGGCGACTATCTCCCGCAGTGGCTTTGAATCGCTTGTAAAATTATAGGCAGTGAGGAATACAGCGTGATTACAGAATTAAAAGAAGATGCCGGTAGCCGGATGGAAAAAACCCTAGGCGCACTGGGCGTTAGCCTCAATAAAATCCGCACGGGCCGGGCGCACCCCAGTATACTAGACGGTATTCGGGTCAGCTACTACGGTTCTATGACACCATTGAGTCAAGTGGCGGCGATCAACGTTGAGGATGCTCGAACGCTCTCGGTGGTACCTTGGGAAAAGCAGATTGTGCCCGATATTGAAAAGGCCATTATGAAGTCCGATCTGGGTTTAAACCCCTCTACTGCCGGCGGCAATATTCGCATTCCGATGCCGATGCTAACCGAGGAGACGCGCAAGGGCTTCACTAAACGGGCCAAACAAGAGGCGGAGCAGTCCCGCGTATCGGTCAGAAATATTCGTCGGGACGTACTGGCAGATGTGAAGGACCTGCTGAAAGAAAAAGAAATCAGCGAAGATGAAGAGCGCAAAGCGCAGGATGACGTGCAAAAGATCACCGACAAATATATCGCTGGGATCGACAAGGTGTTGGCGGCGAAAGAAACCGATCTAATGGAAATCTAATGACTGGCTCCCGGTGCAACCCATAATAAAAAATGACGTCTGAAATGCTCGACAAAATCGACGCGCAGCATCCGCCTTCCGAGGGGGTATTAAAGCATCTGGCGATCATCATGGATGGTAACGGTCGCTGGGCGAGTCGCAGGGGTAAATCTGCTTCCCATGGGCATCGCGCCGGTGTTGAAGTTGTGCGCGATGTGGTTAAACTCTGCCGAGACCAAGGGGTGGAAGTGTTGACGCTATTCGCCTTTAGTCGCGAGAACTGGCAGCGGCCCCGGGCCGAGGTTACCGCGCTGATGACGCTGTTCAGCGCCTACTTGAAAAAAGAAATTAAAAAGTTACACAGCGACGGTATTCGGGTTCGATTTATCGGCGAGCGCAGTCGCTTTAGTGCCAGTCTGCTCAAGCAAATGGAGTACTCCGAGCAGTTAACCCGGGGCAATAGTGATACCACGCTGGTGATTGCGGTTGATTACGGTGGTCAAAACGACATTGCTCGGGCAGCGCGAATGCTGGCAGAGCAAGTTCAGCGCGGCGAGTTGGCCCCAGAACAAATTGATGAGCAACGGATCAATGCGCAGATGTCGCTGGCCGACCTGCCGCCGCTAGATCTGTGTATTCGCACCGCCGGTGAATGTCGTATAAGCAACTTTTTGCTGTGGCAAATGGCCTATGCAGAGCTGTACTTCAGCGATACTCTATGGCCTGATTTTTGTGAAGCAGACATGTTAGCCGCCATTGCCAGTTTCAACAACCGGCAGCGCAACTACGGTGGCCGAATCCTCGACCAAGCTGACTCACAGCCCGATGAACTCTTTGATGAGCAGTGGGCTGACAATGTCGGGCCAATTCCTGCAGAGGCGAAATAGCTTGCTGAAACAGCGGATTATCAGTGCCATTGTTATGGCTATGGTGATGGGTAGTGCCATTATTTTGCTGCCCCCGGAACTACTGGGATGGGTGTTTGCAGTGCTGGTGTTAATCGGCGCTTGGGAGTACTCCGCCATGGCTGGTTTGCAGCGACCTGTGCCCCGATCGCTGTTTACCTTGGGCTGTGCGCTGCTGATGTGGGCGTCACAATATTATACCGGCGTGTACACGCTGGCCGCTGATGAGCTGCGGCTCAGAGATATTATGGGTCTGGCTGGTTTGTGGTGGGCCGTTGCGCTGTTGTGGGTGGTGGCTTATCCGGCCAGTGCCGCGCTTTGGGGCTCGGTGCTGATGCGCATAGGGATGGGCCTGTTGACGTTGGTACCGGCGTGGCTGGCGCTGGTCTATTTGCGCGGCCAAGAGCACGGGGTGGCACTGATCTTGTTGTTAATTGCTATTGTCGTTGCGGCCGATACCGGTGCCTACTTTGCCGGTCGCGCCTGGGGTGACGCCAAACTGGCGCCAGCGGTCAGCCCGGGTAAATCATGGGCCGGTTTTTGGGGTGGTCTAACAGCTAGTACTGCGCTCTCAATATTGGTTTGGCTGCAGTGGTGGCGGGGCGATTGGAGTTTGGGGGCGCTACTTAGCTTGGTTGTTGTTACCTCGCTGGCTTCGGTGCTCGGTGACTTGGTCGAGAGTATGATGAAGCGGCAGCGCGGTATTAAAGACAGCGGCACCATTTTACCCGGACATGGCGGAATTATGGATCGACTGGACAGCATCACCGCGGCGGCCCCAGTGTTCGCCCTTGGTATTATTTTGATCGGAGCCCAGTAATGGCGGCGGTAGTACAGAATATTACGGTACTGGGTAGTACCGGCTCGATCGGTGTTAGCACGCTGGATGTGCTCCAGCGTCATCCCGACCGCTATCGCGTTTTTGCCTTGGCGGCCAACAGTCGGGTCGACCTTATGATCCCGCAAATAAAAGCCTGCAAGCCCCGTTATGCGGTAATGAACGATGAGGCAGCGGCACAGCAGTTGCGCGAACAGTTACAGACACTGGCAATTAGCAGCACCGAAGTGCTGGCCGGTGAGCAGGGGGTCGCTGAGGTGGCGGCTCACCCCGAGGTTGACGCGGTGATGGCGGCAATAGTCGGCGCGGTGGGTTTGTCCTCAACGATGGCTGCGGTGCAGGCCGGAAAAAAGGTGATGCTGGCAAATAAAGAAGCGCTGGTTATGGCCGGTGATCTGCTGATGCAGGCGGTGGCAGACAGCGGAGCGGTGCTACTGCCGGTAGATAGTGAGCACAACGCAATATTTCAGTGTATGCCGCGAGATTATCAGCACGGATTAATTGCTACCGGAGTCAAAAAGATTCTGCTAACCGGCTCTGGGGGGCCTTTTCGACAGCTACCCAAAGAGCAGCTGTCAGCAGTGACACCGGCGCAGGCCTGCGCCCATCCAAACTGGGACATGGGTAAAAAGATTTCAGTCGATTCAGCCACCATGATGAATAAGGGGCTGGAGTATATTGAGGCCTGCTGGCTGTTCGACGCGCGGCCCGACCAAGTTGAAATAGTGGTGCATCCACAGAGTGTTATCCACTCTATGGTGGAGTACCGCGATGGCTCGGTGTTGGCGCAATTGGGCAACCCTGATATGCGCACCCCTATAGCGCACTGCTTGGCCTACCCTGAGCGAATCGATTCGGGGGTCGCTAGTCTTGATATTATCCGCACGGCTACCCTAGACTTCGAGGCGCCAGACCCGCAGCGCTTTCCCTGCCTGCGCCTCGCTGATGAGGCTGTTAGAGCGGGCGGCACCGCGATGGTGGTGTTAAACGCCGCCAACGAGATCGCCGTCGCCGCCTTCTTAGAGCAGAAAATTCGCTTTACTGATATTGCTATCGTTATCGAGCAAGTACTCACCGCCAGTGTCTCTATTGAACCGGTGTCGCTATTGCTGGTCCAACAAGCTGATAAAGAGGCTAGGCGTCTGGCGCGCCGTGCTATTCAAAACTTATGTTAATCGTTCCGTGCCAGTTCCGGGCGGTTATAAATACATGATCACGCACTGATACGAATACCCATCATGGAATTACTGCAGACCATAGCTATCACCCTCGCCACCCTCGGCTTGCTGGTGACTATCCACGAATATGGCCACTTTTGGGTGGCTAGGCGCTGTGGCATTAAGGTGCTGCGATTCTCAATTGGTTTCGGCACGGCGCTATTTCGCTGGCACGACAAGCAAGGCACGGAGTTTGTCATTGCTGCGATCCCCTTGGGGGGCTACGTCAAAATGCTGGACGAGCGCGAGGGTAATGTTGCGCCGGAACTTTTATCCCAAGCTTTTAACCGTCAACCGGTGTCCTCACGGCTGGCCACGGTGGCAGCCGGGCCACTGGCAAATTTTGCACTGGCGATAGTGGTCTATTGGCTGCTGTTTGCCGGTGGTGTCAGCGGTGTAGTGCCTATTGTCGCCGCTGTGGCCCCGGGCTCGATTGCCGATCTGGCCGATCTTGAGGCGGGGCAGGAGATACTCGCCGTCGACGGTGAAGCGACCCCGACGTGGCAGGCTCTGCACCTGCGCCTGATGGAGCGTATTGGCGAGAGCGGCGCGATTGAATTTACCGTTAAATACCCAGATTCCGACGTTGAGTACCAGTCGACCTCACAGCTAGATCGCTGGTTGTCAGAAGATGAGGCCGGCGACTTAATGGCAGGTATAGGCATCGAGCTTTATCGCCCGCTATTATTGCCGGTGGTGGCTCAGGTAGTCGCTGGTAGTCCGGCGGCGCAGGCGGGGTTGTTAGAGCGCGACATAATCGTCAGTGCCGACGGCGAGGCGATGGCGGATTGGCCAGCTTGGGTCAACTATGTTCGAGACCGGCCAGGTCAGTCAATGGAAGTTAGCTACCGGCGCGGTGGCGGTGAGTACCGC
>JBLHLU010000205.1:0-7308 GCA_047623385.1 Paraglaciecola psychrophila | reverse complement strand
AGCTCTGTTAGTAGCCGCAGATACCACAGTAGTAACAGACCAACCGTTAATGGTGATGGAGGCAATGAAAATGGAACACACCATCAAGGCCCCCTTTGACGGCCAACTACTCGAATTTTATTATCAACCCGGCGACCTCGTCGACGGCGGTGCCGAACTACTCCATTTGCAAGCGAGTGAATCCGATGACTGAACAGCACAGCAGTATGCCCCGACAGGTCCGCATTGTAGAAGTGGGCCCTAGAGACGGCCTGCAAAACGAAAAACAAGCGATCGATACTGCCACCAAGGTGGCGCTTATCGAGCAGTTAGCGGCGGCGGGACTGCGCACTATCGAAGCGGGTAGTTTTGTTAATCCACAGGCGGTACCACAAATGGCCGACAGCGAGGCGGTCTTTGCCCAACTCGAGCGTCGCCCCGGGGTCAGTTATACCGCGCTAACCCCCAACATCAAAGGCTTTGAGCGAGCGTTGGCAGCGGGGGCCAGCGAGGTGGCCATTTTTGCCGCCGCCTCCGAGCTTTTTAGTCAACGCAATATTAACTGCAGCATCGAACAAAGCCTGCAGCGCTTTGCCCCGGTCGTTGCGGCGGCAAAGGCAGCGGGCATCCCAGTGCGCGGCTATGTGTCCTGCGTATTGGGCTGTCCGTTAGAAGGTGAGGTTGACCCGCAGCGGGTACGGGAGATCTCGGTACAACTGCTGGCGATGGGCTGTTATGAGATATCCCTCGGCGACACTATTGGCATTGGTACCCCCGGGGCTGTCGATAAACTTATCAAAACCCTTACTCGCGATGTGCCAGTGGAAAAACTGGCAGTACACTTTCACGACACCTACGGTCAGGCCCTAGCCAATATTTATGCCGCGCTTCAGCTCGGGGTGGCAGTAGTAGACAGTTCCGTGGCGGGACTCGGCGGCTGTCCTTTTGCCAAGGGCGCCACCGGCAACGTTGCCACTGAGGACGTGGTCTATATGTTAGATGGCATGGGCATAGATTGCGGTGTAGATTTAACTCTGCTGATTAGTGCCGGCCAGGCTATTTCCAAGGCCTTGGGCCGGGAAACCGCCTCCAGCGCAGCCCGGGCAATTTTGGCTAAAGCGCAGTAATATCCATCACCAAGCAAAGCTGGCCTAGCGATGGGCCAGCAACCTTGTGTTAGAGCACTAGCGCAGTGCCCAAGTGTAACCTTGCGGTCAAAACCTTGACTGAAAACACTGTTTTAGGAGTACTGCCTTAAATACTGTATTAACACCCTGTCTTAAAACCCTATCTTAAAGCCCGGCCTTAACACCCTCACTTAACACCGCAGCTTCGTGCCCTGGCGCACCAGGTTTTCTTAAAATCTCTACAAAAACTGGCACTAAGGCCGATATTAGAACTTTTTTAGAACACTTGTTAGTGTCGTAATAAATCACCCGTTTGGGTGATCGAAAACCTGTCACTTGTCGCGGTATACTGACGCGCCAACAATAGTTGCATGCTGCAGGGCCGCAAAATGCATTACTTTCTCGCAGCCAATAACTGCGGCGCCATATGCTAACAGGTGGCCGAAGCAGGTGAATAGACTGAATCGTAAATCTCATAATTTGAGCGGTTTAGACCATATTCGTTACCGCGAGTGAATATATCAGTCTAACCACTTAGCTATAACGACATAGTTTTAAAAACATGATTCTCATTAGACATATTAACTCAATAGGACTGACAAGATGTCACAGCTAACCGCAACGCGCTTCACCGGGCAGGTATTGGATAAAGTGTTAGAGCTGGTTAGTGATGGCCTGTGGGATTGGCATACCGACACCGGCTATGTTTACCGCAGCCCCGGTTGGTATAAAATGATGGGCTATGATATTGACGCTTTAAGCCACACCATGACGACCTGGGAAACTGCTATCCACCCCGACGACCTCGACCGGGTCATGACCTGCTTCGACAATTATACCAGTGGTTTAGCCGATACATACCAAATCGAATATCGTTGCCATCGCTTTGATGGCAGTTATATCTGGATCAATGATGAAGCCTTAATAGTCGCACACAATGCTGATGGCACCGTCGCCCGTATGATTGGCGCCCAGCGGGACATTCATTCACAAAAAACACTGCTGCTGCACACCGAACTAGAACAAAGCTCACTGCAAGACATTATCGACCAGCGCACTCAAGAGCTGTTATATCTCAATCAACAGCTCGAGACCAAGGTCAGCAAGGCACAGCACAGTGCTACCACCGACGCGCTAACGACGCTAACCAATCGTTTTTATTTCGAAACTAAACTGAGGTCTGAATGTGCCAGAGCCGAGCGTTTTAACGAGGCACTATCTCTGATTGCCGTCGACATCGACTATTTCAAGGACATCAACGATCAATTTGGCCATGCTATCGGTGACAAGGTATTAATTAATGTTGCTACCATTATTCGCGATAATGTACGGGGAATTGATACGCCGTCGCGCTGGGGTGGCGACGAGTTAATGATACTGTTAGTTAACACTTCGCTGGAAAAGGCCCGGCAAGTCGCAGAAAAAATCCGCGTATTGCTGTGTACTGAGCAGACACAGCAATTAACAGTTACGGCCAGCTTCGGGGTGGCGCAATTACAGCCCAGCGAACAACCGCACAATTTAACACTTAGAGCAGACGCTGCACTGTATCAAGCCAAACGCAGTGGCCGCAACAAGGTGTGTATCGAGCAAGCGGGACAAACTGCTTTGCTTGACAAAGTCGCTACGTTTCCATGACGGTGTGGCGAAAAAACCTATAACGGCTAAGTAGCGCGGCCAAAAACACAGCGCCGCTCAACAGACCCCGCCCGCAGGCCAGTGCTATTGCTCGTGGCGAACAACCTCACCGTCGACCATAAATAACACTTCTTCGGCGATGTTAGTCGCCAGATCGGCTATTCGCTCAAGATAGCGTGAAGTAGACAACAGCGAGATAGCCCGCTCTGCGGTAGAACTGTCGCCCTCGACCAGTAGCCGCGTGGCAACGTACATTTCACGATTAATATTATCGACAATATCATCCATGGCGATGACCTCACGGGCCATATTCACGTCCATCTTGACCAGCGCATCCAAAGAGTTGTGGACCATGGTGCGAATAACCCCAGGCAACGTCTCAGTGAACTCTGTAGGCCAGGGGATAGGGTCTTTACTGGCTAGAAATACCGCGCGACTGGCCACGTTTACCGCCAAATCACCCATCCGCTCAAGATCGTTATTGACCTTCAACACCACCACAATAAAACGTAGATCTACCGCTACGGGTTGGTGTAGGGCTAATATTTTAAGACAGTTTTCTTCTATCAGTACTTCTTCTTCGTTGATCAACTGCTCATCGCTAAACACTTTTTCGGTGAGCTCAACGCGCCCATCGGTAAGCGCCAGCATGGCATTATTGGTCGCCGCTTCAACCCGGCTGCCCAACTGTAGTATTTCTTTTTTTAGCTGTTCCAGTTCGCGCTGTAAATGAAATGACATAATTTCCTCGTCGGTGTTGTGGTTTAACCAAATCGTCCGGTGACATATTCTTCAGTACGGTGCTGGAAGGGGCGAGTAAAGATTTGATCGGTTTCACCAAATTCAATTAAATCACCCAATTCCATAAACGCGGTATAGTCTGATAGCCGTGATGCCTGCTGCATATTGTGAGTAACAATAACAATGGTGTAACGCGCTTTTAGCTCCAACAACAACTCTTCAATGTGAGCGGTTGAAATAGGATCCAGTGCCGAACAGGGCTCATCCATTAACAAGATATCGGGTTCCATAGCCAGCGCACGGGCAATACAAAGCCGCTGTTGTTGGCCGCCTGATAGCCCCAGTGCCGATTCGTGCAGACGGTCTTTGACTTCGTCCCACAACGCCGCTTGGCGCAATGAGCGCTCCACCAATTCGTCACTAGAACCTTTATAGCCATTAATAACCGGGCCCCAAGCGACATTTTTATAGATAGACTTAGGGAAGGGGTTAGGCTTTTGAAACACCATACCGATGCGGCGTCGAACCTCTACTGCATCGACTGCCTTAGCATACAGACTCTGACCGCCGTAGTTGATTTTACCGGTTGTTGTCAGATCGGGAATAAAGTCATTCATCCGATTTAACGCACGCAGCAGTGTACTTTTACCACAGCCCGAGGGCCCAATCATGGCGGTAATTTTGTTCTTACTAATGCCAAAAGACACATTTTTTACCGCCGGTTTGCCGGCGTAACTAATGGTCACATCATCGATGTCGAGAATAGAATCCTCGGCGGCTATTGTGGTCTGAGCCACTTGGGATGTTATAGATTCAAGAGCATTCATTTGAATTTCTTCTCCGTTTTATGGCGGATATAGATAGCGACGGCATTCATCATAAGCAGTACTAACAGCAGCACGATAATACCTGCGGCAGCTAACTGGTGGAAATCTTGCTGTGGTCGCGATACCCAGTTGTATATTTGGATAGGCAGGGCGGTGAACGCGTCCATCGGTCCCTCGGGTAAAAAGGCAACATAAGTCAGACCACCGATCATAATCAGTGGAGCAGTCTCGCCGATAGCGCGGGACAGAGCCAAAATAACGCCGGTTAAAATACCCGGTGCCGAAGCGGGTAACACATGAGCCCAGGTGGTTTGCCAGCGGGTGGCCCCCAGTGCAAAAGCGGCATGGCGCGTACTCATCGGCACGGTCTTAATCGCCTCGCGGCTAGCTATAATAATAACCGGCAAAATAAGCAGGCTCATGGTCAGCGCACCGGACACTAGCGAACGCCCCAGGTCCATAGCTCGAACAAAAACTGCCAAACCAATAATACCGTAGACGATAGAAGGTACACCGGCGAGGTTGGAAATATTGAGTTCGATCAAGCGGCTTAGTCGGCCTTTCTTGGTAAACTCTTCTAAGTACAAAGCCGTTGCAACACCCACCGGAATAGAGATAAAGGCGATCAGCGTGATTAACCACAGGGTACCGGCAAGAGCCGATTTAATGCCGGCCTTATAGGGAAAACGCGAGGGGAAACTGTCAATGAATTGCCAGTCCAACCAGCGGAAGCCTTCCACCGAGACTTGGTAGAGCAACACCGCTAGCAGTGCCGCGCCCAACCAAGTGACAAAGGCACAAAATAGTGCAAATACCTTGGCTTTGCGATGGCGGTGCTGAAGATGTTTGGCGGAGCCGTCGATAAACGCCTGCCGAGAAGTAGAGTTAGTCACTAGTCGTATACCTCGCGGTAGCGATTCAAAATCCATTGCGACAGCGTATTCAGCAACAGTGTTATAACGAATAATAGCGCTGCGACAACAAACAAGGTCTGATACGCAATGCCGCCGGCCGGAGCATCACCGAGACTGACTTGCACAATATAGGCGGTCATCGTTTGAATGCTCTCAAGAAAAGTAAAGGACATATTCGGTGTCGCACCGGCCGCTAAGGTAACTGCCATGGTTTCGCCGATAGCCCGAGAGATAGCCAACAAAAATGAAGCCATCACCCCCGATAGCGCCGCTGGCACTACCACACTGGTGGTCACCTCGTTAGAGGTCGCCCCCAGCGCGTAAGCGCCTTGGCGCAAGGTATCAGGTACTGCCTGCAGCGCATTGTCACTGAGTGTCGCAATCATCGGCAACACCATAATACCCACTACGATGGCACCACTTAAGGCATTAAATACCTGAATTTCAGGGAATACAGAGCGCAGTAGTGGGGTCACAAAGGTCAGCGCAAAATAGCCGTACACCACTGTCGGAATGCCCGCCAGTAGTTCCAATATCGGTTTAATGATTGAGCGGGTTCGCGGCGAGGCGTATTCACTCATGTAAATAGCACTGGCAAGCCCTACCGGTATAGCGATAACCGCCGCACCAAAGGTTATGCTAAGCGTACCCCACAGTAGTGGCAGTACCCCAAAAGAACTGGGCTCTAACAATGGCACCCACTGGGTGCCAAAGAAAAACTCGCTGGGTGCTACCTGTTCAAAAAAGCCCAATGACTCTTTGGTTAGGATAAAAATAATAAGTACGGTAGTCACAACACTGATCAATGCGCAAAAGGCGAGCCCTGATTGAATCAGGAACTCGCCCCAGCGTATTTTCTTGGTTGTGATGCTAGTAGCTGGCTGCATCATATTTGTTACAATTCCTTACGAGGACTTACTATGCTTCGGGTTCATCAAGCAAGTTAGCAGCGGTGCCGCCGTTATAGGCAGTACCGGTGCTGCGCTGTTCAATACGCTCCATGGCGCGTTGGTAAACGCCCTCAGGCATCGGGATATAACCCACTTCAGTGGCCAATACCGGTGCATTTTCGATATAAAATTGAGTCAGCGCCTTCACTTCAGGGCGATCCAGAGCGTTTTTACGCACATAGATAAATATGGGTCTGGACAGCGGTGCATAATCACCGTTATTAATGGTTATCAGCGATGGTGCTACCGGCCCGTTGCCGCCGTCGATAGGGACCAGCTTCAGCTTGTCCTTATTGGCTACATAATAGGCAAAACCAAAATAACCCATGGCATTAACATCGCCACTGATACCGGTGACTAACGCGTTGTCGTCTTCACTGGAGGTATAGTCAGGTCTTGACGCACCGGACTTACCATTAATAGTTTCGGTGAAATAGTCAAAGGTGCCTGAGTCGGTGCCGGGGCCATATAAACGAACTGGCTGAACGGGCCAACCCATGCGAACATCACTCCACATTTTTACCGTGCTGCCGGGCTGCCAAATTTTACTGAGCTCAGCCACCGTCAAGTTATCTACCCAGTGGTTGTTGCGGTTAACCACTACACTGAGGCCGTCAAAGGCTACCGGCAATTCGATAAACTCGACGCCCGCCTCTTTAGCTTTTATCACTTCAGAGGGTTTAATAGGCCTGGAAGCATCGTTAATATCGATCTCACCGGCAAAAAACTTCTTGAAACCACCACCTGTGCCGGAGACACCTACGGTGACGCGAACACGGGGCTGCACACTGCCAAATTCTTCGGCAACTGCTTCGCTAATAGGAAATACCGTACTGGAACCGTCCAGTGATACCGTACCTTTCATGCGCTCTGCGGTGGCTAGGCTGCCCTGCATCGACAACACAGCGGCACCGAGCACTAGGCCGATATTCAATAATTTCTTTTTTGACATCAATTCGAGTCTCTTAGTAGGGTGTGTTTTCGTCACGGTATTTTCACCTTCTATTGTTAAGATTAGATTAAGACTGTATTAATAGTTGGGGCCTAGTAATACGTCGATTCATAGCTATTTGATAATTACCATGATCTAACAATAAAATAAAGAGCAGATTAAGACTGTGTTAATTGCCGG
>JBLHLU010000204.1:0-7317 GCA_047623385.1 Paraglaciecola psychrophila | reverse complement strand
TGACAAAAAAGAAACAGAGCAATCCAGCGAAGAGCGCGTGGCGCAATGGGACGATATCAACAAGGGCAACGATGACTCTTGGAAGAAAAAAGCCCTCTACGACTAATTAGCTGCCGCTTAACGCAGTCGCTGCCCTACTCCGATACCCACTATTGAGCGCAAAGTCGTCTAGTAGCTGGAGCGTAACCGGCTAAAGGCCTTACTGCCAAAGATGCAGGACTAGCCAACCAGCCCAGGACAGCATAAAAACGTCACCCCACCCACGCCTTGTTCGTAGCCATGGTATAATCATTGGCAATTTCCTAGACTAGCCCTGTCGAATCACCAACAACAGTCATGTCGCCGCCTCAAACATTGGATTCACCATGCACAAGCCACAAATTAAACAGTCCCACAAATTAGCAGAAGTTTGTTACGAAATCCGCGGCCCAGTGCTGGTAGAAGCCAACCGACTCGAAGAGGAAGGTCATCGAATATTAAAGCTCAACATCGGCAACCCTGCCCCCTTTGGATTTGACGCTCCGGACGAAATAATTCAAGACGTAATCCGTTTGCTACCGACCGCACAGGGCTACTGTGAATCTAAAGGGCTTTATTCGGCACGCAAGGCAGTCATGCAACACTACCAACAGCAAGGTGTTATGAGCATAGACATAGAAGATGTCTACTTGGGGAACGGCGCCAGCGAGCTCATTACCATGTCGATACAAGCTTTAGTCAATAATGGCGACGAAGTGCTGGTACCGGCACCTGACTACCCCCTATGGACTGCATCGGTAGCCCTAGCCGGTGGTACCCCGGTGCATTATCTCTGCGACGAAGAGGCTGACTGGTTTCCAGACATCGATGACATCAGGAAAAAGATTAACAGTAATACCAAAGCGATTGTTGTTATCAACCCCAACAATCCGACGGGTGCAGTCTATTCACGGGAGTTATTGTTAGATATTGTCGCACTTGCGCAAGAACACGGGCTGGTAGTTCTTGCCGATGAAATCTATGACAAGATACTCTACGATGATGCCGTGCATATTCCGCTTAGCACACTGGTGCACGACACCTTGTGCCTGACCTTTAACGGTCTATCTAAGGCCTACCGGCTGGCAGGTTTTCGCAGCGGCTGGATGGTTGTTACCGGCACCAAACGGCGCGCTAAGAGCTATATTGACGGTCTGGACATTCTTTCTTCAATGCGACTGTGCGCTAACGTTCCAGCGCAGCACGCTATCCAAACCTGCCTCGGGGGCTATCAAAGTATCAAGGATTTGGTATTACCCAAAGGCCGATTGCTTGAACAGCGCAATCTAGCTCACAAATTGTTAAACGATATACCCGGAGTATCTTGCACCAAGCCGATGGGAGCCATCTATATGTTCCCTAAAATTGACGTAAAGAAATATCCTATCGTAAACGACGAACAACTGGTGTTAGATTTTCTGCTGCAGGAAAAAATATTGTTAGTACAAGGCACTGGTTTCAACTGGCCACAGCACGATCATGTGCGGGTAGTATTTCTGCCGCAAATAGATGATCTGAGTCACGCTATTGAACGTTTTGGCAGTTTTCTCTCGAGACTTTAACCGAGGCCTGGCGGAGTACAGCTATGAGCGACCTGCATATAGACGACTTCTATAAAGATGTTGCGCTAATATTTTTGCGTCTGTACGCAAGCTTTCCGCGCAAGACCATACTTTATGTTGAGGATATTACCGGCGACGACCAACCCGATGAATTTGGTCTGCACAGCGACCGCTTTCAATCGTGCTTTAGTACTATGATTTGGTTGGGAGAACAGCAATACCTAAGCTATCAGCAGACGATAAAACAAGAGGCCCTAGACCAAGTTGTATTAACCCAACGTGGCTTTATATTACTGTCATCACAATCTGACCGGGTCGATGACGCGCTGGATAACAGCGCCGATGACACCGTGGCGCCTTCGTTACAACAGCACTCGCGCAGTCATATTATCCAGCTGCGCCAAGCGCTTAAAAGCCGTTCCTCAACCACCATCAAGAATTGTATTCACTATCAACTGTCCCAATAGCCTCGCCTGAACCGCTAACACTTGTGCCCAGCCAGCATCAATTGTCTGTTCGCATCAATTGTCTGTTCGCATCAATTGTCAGGAGTATCAATTGCCCGGTAATATCCACTGTCGGCTAACATCAGCTACCCCAAAGCAGTCATTGTGCCGATAACAAAAACTACCGCTCATTACAGCTGGTAATGTAACATTTTCACATTTCGCTGCGGGTCAATCTCCGGTAGATCCGGCCGATTCTCTAATCGTTCGATTAGCCTAGCCCCCGGCAACTCAGCGGCCACACTATCGGTTAAAAAAGTCTCTGTGAGCTCCGGTGCATTGAGACACAGCAACACATCGGCCCCCGGTGCCATTAGCTCAGTTATGCGCCGCAATACCCGCACGTAGTCTTTAACCGCAACAAAGCTGCCTTTCTGGCGTGATGGGGGATCGATAACCGCCAAGTCGTAAGGACCAGCCCGAGATACTTTACCCCAACAGCGAAACAAATCGTAACCCAGAAACTGTACATCGCGCTGTATTTTATGTTGCTGTTGATTAAGTACATGATTGTGGCGACCTACCGCCAGCGCTGCTTTACTCATATCCACATTGACCACCCGTTCGGCACCGCCGGCTACCGCAGCTACTGAAAAAGCGCAGGTGTAAGCAAACAGATTGAGCACCCGCCGGTCTTGCGCCCGCTCTTGCAACCAACGTCGACCCGGCGCCATATCGAGGAAAAAGCCTATATTTTGCTTTTCGCCTAAGGACAAACGGTAGCGCAGACCGCTCTCAACAGCACACAGATCCTCGGGCAACTGTCCCCACAACAAATCAATAGGACCATCGCGCAGCTGTCTGTGCTGCACCACAGCGCAGGCTACCAAACCTTTAACAACCGTTAGCGCGTCGACAAATGCGCTCCATTCACGCTCATCTACCGCCCGGTACAACGTTATCAACAGGACCGGCTGGTACCAATCAATATTGATATAATCCAGCTCGCCGTAGCAGTGGCCACGGCCGTGAAAAAGACGCCGGGCACCGCTGTGCAAACTGTGGGCTAGGCCCTCGACAACCGCCGCTACGGCTATTTGCAGCGCCGCCATTAGCTTAACCCCTGCGCTATATTAAGCGGGCTGTCGTCGCCTGCATTTACTATAGCAGGCTCCGCTACAGCGTAAATAATTGCATCGTGGTAACCGGTTATCACCGGTCTAAAACCGGCCAGCTGTTGATCGAGCTCTAAATCCCCGCTGTCCACTAGCAGTGGCCGGCCCTCTAACTCACGTATTTTTGTTTTGGTAGCCACTATCACAATGTTCTCTATGCCGACGCTTCGAATCACCGCTGGACTAAACTGTTGATTGCCGCGACCAATAATATGACCCTGCCCGCCAATAGCGGTGAGGACGATGGTTGCAGCCCCTGAATGTATCGCCAACTGCTGCATAATACCCTGCTCGCTCAAATCTGCTGCCACTAATACGCCGGCTTTGACAGCGTCCACACCCAGCAGTGTATTGTCCAGACCTAGCTCAGTCATCACCGCTGCAGCAGTGCTACCGGGACCAATAAAGTACAAACAGTCATCGTCCATCGATTCGACAATATCGGCGCCAATATCCTGCAATGTTAGCGGTTCAACCTCGCGCCCAGAAGACTTAACTTGCTGTAAAAAACCCCCCTCTCGCGGCACCAGTAACTCACCGTAAAAACGCGCCCGCACGGCCCCTTCACGAAAGGCCTGTTCATCGATATCTCGCACTTCAGCCAGCGCAATATCGACCAGCCCACCGTTAATAAGTCGCTCGACTATAGCCCCCGCTGCCAGTGGCGAAATAGCATAAACACCGGAGTGCATTTTCACCCCGGCAGGGATCCCTAATACCGGCTGTGAATCACCCACTGCGCGCACGATATCTCTGGCGGTACCATCACCGCCGGCGAACAATAACAAGTCGACATCAAGGTCCCGTAGGGTCCGCGCCGCAGCAACTGTATCAGCGGCGCTGGCGGGCTCGTCGCGTCGACCGACCACCTGCACTTTTAACCCCAGTTCCAAGGCGCAATCAGCGCCCATGTCGCCGTCGTAACAATAGACCGTAAGCTGGTGTTTTAACGCACACAGTGGTGCCAGTGCCAACGCGCTGCGCTGCGCCGACCGAGCTATAGCTCCATTGCTGAGCGCCCGCGCAACGATATCAGCACCGTCACTGCCCTTTAGCGCCTGCGGGCCGCCGATACCCGCCAGCGGATTGATAATAAGTCCCAGTTTAAAGATTGAAGTACTCCTTGCTAAATGACCTTAACCGCTGTGTTGCTGAGTATTAGCTGCACCGCGCAATTGAAAACCGACCGCAACTAATGCCGCCTGCAATGATGCCGACAGCTGATCGCTGTTGCCAATAATAAAACAACCAAACTCACGCCGGCGCGGGTAGTTTTTACGTAACAGATCAAAGGCCAGAGCCCGCTCGCTCGCAGATTTTCCCTGCAGCTCGTGGCGCAGAGAGCTGTCGTCTTCTGCGATGTTGTAAACGCAGCCGATTGCTTGGCGCAGGCCCTGCTCTACGGTAGCAGCCGAATTCAAGACGATAGTACCAGCGGGCCTGTTCATTACTGATACGCTAGGGTGCTGCGGTGCCAGCGATAAATAGCGACAACAGGCATGGTAGATCAGCCGGGTTCCCGCCAGTTTGCCATCGTAGCTATAACCGGCGATATGGGGTGTTGCCAAATTCACCGCCGCCAGCAGCGCAACATCGATTGCCGGCTCGTTTTCCCAGACATCGACAATGGCGGTAAGATCGCTGCGCTGGGACAAAAGTTTTGCCAGCGCTAGCGAGTCGATCACTTCGCCGCGCCCGGCATTAAGCAACAGTGCACCGGTTTTTAATTGCGCCAACTGCGCGTAGCCCAGTAGGTGAAAACTAGGGTGCGGGCCAGCGTAACTTAGTGGCGCATGGCAGCACAGTACGTCAGCTGTTAATACCTGTTGCAGCGACGCCATAACCGCAAAGCTATGCTGAGCAATAAGCGGATCATAAGCTAGGCAACGTATCCCCAGTGCGTTGAGGCGCCGGTACAGCAAACTGCCGACATTACCCATACCGACAATACCAACGGTGCCCCCGGCCAGCAGCGCGCTAATGAGGCCCGCCCGCGAGCACAGTGAACTGAGTACGTATTCGACTACCGAATTAGCATTGGACCCCGGCGCGTTGGCCCAACCGATACCTCGCTTGGTGAGATAGTCAGTGTCCAAGTGATCTACACCAATAGTCGCAGTAGCGACAAACTGCACTGCACTGCCGGCCACAAGCTCGGCGTTAACTGCGGTCACCGATCGCACCAGCAGCAGATCGGCATCGCGCACTTGTTGAGCGTTTAGCTGGCGACCATTGACCCGGGTAATAGGACCCAAATGGGAGAAATAGGCCTCAACTTCCGGTATATTCTCGTCCGCTACGATGGCTAACGGCTTACTCAAGTTAAACTCCTCAATTGCCACTCAGACCAGCACGACAACAGTTGGAGCGCCTCATAGCGCTCAAAGGTGCCATTACAACGACAACTCGGACAGCGAAAACTGCTCAGCACACAAGCTGTCAGGGCGCTGGTAAAATGTCGCCAGTTGCTGGCGAAAGCGCTGCGCCCTGACCGGTAAGCCGCGCTGGCACAGTTCGAGCACCCGCGTAAATAGTGCTTGTTTGAACAGTGCACTGTCACTGCTCTCGCCACTCAAATTGTCGGCACTCACGACAAAACGCAGTCCGCAGGCCTGGCTAAAAATCCACTCTAACGCCTGAGGGGCTATTTCAACACGCTCGAAAGCTTGCTGCTGCTGCTGGCTGCGACCATCCGGTGCATACCAGTAGCCGTAATCGACTTGCCGCCGACGCTGCTCACCGGCAATACACCAGTGCGCGACCTCGTGCAAAACACTAGCGCAATAGCCATGGGCAAACACCACACGGTGATAATCGCACTGCCCGTCCGCCGGTAAATACACCGGTTCGCCGTCACCCGCCTCAATGCAGGTGTTTTCGCTGTGCTGGAAGAGCCCGTTAAACAGCGCTATCAAATCCTCGGCCCGACAGCCTTGGCCGCGCAATGCATTGGCTACTGGGACCTCGAGCTCAGACATTGTGGGTTAGACCGTTTAGCGCAGTTGCTACTGCCGCGTCGGAGTTGTCGATAAAAGGGTGTCTAGACAATGTTTCAAAATACCGTTCACTGAGCCAGGGCCGGCCCTTTAAAAGATGATCGAGGTACAATTTTTCAGGCAATAGACCCGCTGCCAAAAGTGCTTGATTGGCAACATAAACCCAGCAGTTAATGGCGCCAGATTGGGTGTCCGCAGTAAACACTTCGCGACTATAGCGGTAGGGATTACCCTCAAACGGATCCATCAAGGCAATATCTTGAGGTCGCTGCAAACGATAGAGTACGCCCTCGACCTTGGCGCCGGGCTGGTAGCGAATAGTGGCGTAGCCGACCCCTGACTTGCCGCTGGCACGCTTATCGAAGCATAACCCAAAGCCGGCTAATTGACCTGCTAACGCTTGAGAATAGGCCATGCCCCGGGCATTCATCCGCTGCGGATTCATATTGCTGCCGTAGGCAAAATACCACTGAGGTTGGTAAATCATTTTTTTCAACTGGTTAATAATCAATTGCCGACTATACAGTAGCGCCCGACGAATTTGAACGCAGGCAGACCATCGAAATAGGGGCGACACACACCCTGATTGACGGGTAATAGCGAACAATCCTGATCAATGTCAATGCCCTTAGCAGCGTTCAACACTTCTTGATAAAGTACCGATAATTTTTCTCACCCGGTTCGCTGAGTAACAACTCATGGTTTAAGAACACACAAAACTTCGGTATGTCGCGGGTTGTCGATGGATCCGTCGCAATGACTTCGACGATATCACCGATAGTCATACCTCGAATTTTACCGTGTAACATCATCACCGGCTCCGGACACAGCAAGCCACTAGTGTCGAGTATTTCACTGGCTACAATTTCCATAAACACCCTGCTCTATAGGTTACGAATAGTCTTACTCTGTACATTGATGCTGCCCGCGGTGCTCCCGATCCACCGCGCTAACATCGCTAACGCTTGATGATAGATCCTGCGAAGCACGGTAAAAAAGGCCCAATTAATCTCTGGCAATCAGTGTGCAGCTTTCACTGAGTGGATCGTAGGCAATAAAAATACGGCCTTGTTGCAGCTGCAGCTGCAGCTGCACTACCTTTTCATCCAAACTATATTCT
>JBLHLU010000203.1:0-7319 GCA_047623385.1 Paraglaciecola psychrophila | reverse complement strand
CGTTGGCACCAGGTACAATTTTCATACCGTGGGGGCCATCGAGCATTACCTCTTCGATAGCCTTAGCGCCAAAAAGAACATGTTCAAGACTAAAGGTCGGCGTTAAACCCAGCAGTATGTTGGCATTGGCGAGGCCGGTATCGGCATCCAGCACACACACTTTTGCCCCGCTCTTAGCTAGTGATATAGCCAGATTGACCGCAATACTGGATTTGCCTACACCACCCTTACCGCTACTAACAGCTATAACATGGGGCGAGTGCGCGCTGCTATCCTCTTTAATCGGGGCATTTTGAACCAACGCCCAGCCTCCTTTAATAAACTATCACACGGGTCTCGAACGGCCCTGCTAAGCGAGTATTTTAAAGAGTGTCTGCTTTTTAAGCAATAAAGTAGTCATAATCTCAGCCCTTAGCTATAATTGACCGCAACACAGCCCAACTGCACCATCTGGTTTGCCAGTTATCCAGCGGCAATACCCTGCCTCGGCTGTAACATTCTTAAGGCTCGACGCTTCGTGTCTTCAACGGTATTACAGTTTAATGCTGCATGCTCAGCGTTATCGTACCGCTGCACTATTGGTAAAAGGTTAGAACGTGGTAGAAAAAAACGCAATAGATCAACTGCCGGGCTTACCGCACGTGCTGATCGAAATTCTAGACGCCATAAGCAGTGACAACGCTGATTATAAAGGCATTGCTAATATTGTGCGATGTGACACGGCGGTGGTAGCCAAATTAATCTCAGCGGCCAACTCCAGTATTTTTGGTAATAGTAAGCCCTGTGATTCGATCGAGCGCGCGTTATTGTTTTTAGGCACCGATGCGGTAAAAACTATTGTTATCACCACCTCGATACAGCAGTTTTTTGACGATTTCAGCCTTCAGCACGACCAATTTTTAAAATCTTTTTGGCGCCGGTCACTGATCACTGCAAATGTGGCCAAAGTTCTGGCCACCCTGACCGCCTATCCCAATCCTGACGAAGCTTACTTGTGTGGCCTACTAGCCAATGTTGGACAACTCATTTTACTGCATAGCCACGGAGACAAATACTTGGCGGTACTGGCCGCTAGCGACTCAGATGAGCAGCTATTACAGCGTGAAATGGAACAATTTGCGACCCACCACTGCACTCTCAGCGCCGCTCTAATAGAAAGTTGGGCAATACCTGGTTTTATGGCCGATGCCGTTCGCTACCAGCAGGAGCCGGTAGCAACGATTCTCGATGCTCATCACTTGGTTAAAATAATCAATCTGAGCAGCCACTTAAGCTCTCAGCCCACTATCAACGAACAAACATTGGCTGCCGCCGACACCCTATTTGGGTTCAATGAAGCTCTAACTGCTGAACTACTGAGCCGTATTGCCAATGACACCGACAATATGGCACAGGCGCTGGGAATCGATACCGGCGTGGCACCGGTGCGCGCCACCTTGGGCAAACGCTTGGCCAATATTGCTGAAATGGCCAACATTAGTGCCGAACTGTGGCAGGCCAGTAATCAGGAGAGTCTGCAAAACGCTATTAATCGGGTCCTTTTCCTTACCTTTGGTATTACCAAAAATATGCTATTTCTGTACGACACTCAGCAAAATCTACTGACCGCACAAGCCGACAAAAACCCGCAGGCAGTGAGTCAAACATTTTCTGTACCCGGTGTTGCCGGGCGCAGCTTGATTAGTGACAGCCTACTGGCGCGCCAGAGAGCTAGCAGTCAAGATTATCCAATACTCAATATTATCGATCGCCAATTACTGCGCTATCTAGATGCTAGCCACTTGATCTGCTGGCCGCTAGTATCTGACGACACCGAGATAGGGGTGCTGGTGCTCGGTGTTGACCCGCATCAGCAGAGCTCGCTCGATCAAAAGTCCTCACTAGCGGCTTCACTGACCATGGAAATAGCACAGGTGATCGCCAGTAGTACCCGCCGTGTGAGCGAGCTTGCACTGCAAGGTGACAGCAGCGCCGACTACCGTGGAAAAATTGGCGAAGCTGTGCACGAGGCTAGTAACCCGCTGAGTATCATTCGAAATTATCTCGAACTGCTGAGTGTCACACTGGGCGAAAATCACAGCGCCGAGGGAGAGATCACCATCATCAAAGAAGAAATTGACCGGGTCGGCAATATTTTACTGAGACTAAACGAACCCACCAGCGAACTGCAGACCGCCGGGCCGATAGCTATAAACACTCTCGTCGAGTCAATCAGCCATATCGTTAGCAGCTCATTATGCGTCGCCAAAAATATAGTACTCAAGGTCAATCTTGACCCAGCTGTAGCCGATATTGAAGGCAACAGCGAACATTTAAAACAGGTGGTCACTAACCTGCTCAAAAATGCGGTCGAGGCACTGCCGATAGAAGGTCAAATTAACGTTAGCACCGAGGCTTCGGTGAGCTTTGGCGGCAAACAGTTTGTTGGTATTTATATCGAAGATAACGGTCCAGGAATTGCAGAGAACATTAAGGCGAAATTATTTTCACCGGTAGACTCGAGCAAAGGCGGCGGCCACTCCGGGCTGGGATTGAGTATTGTTAAAAGGTTGATTGACGAAATGGGCGGGGCAATCGTTTGCAGAAGCAACCCCAGAACAGGCACCCAATTTCAGATACTGCTTCCGGAACCCCGCTGAGTTCGTAATCTAATGAGCAAAGGAAGAATGCCAAAATCAACTAACCTGGCAACAGATGCACGTATTCTGCTGACCGATGATAACCCGCGCATGCTCGATAGCTTGCGTATGTTATTGGAGCTTTACAGCTACAAAGTCGACACTGCAGCATCGGGGCAAATTGCCATCGATAAACTTAGTAACAATCAATACGACTTGCTGCTACTAGACCTCAAAATGCCTGAAATAACGGGTCACGACGTGATGAATTTCATGTCGAATAACAACATCGATACAATGACGATTGTCGTTAGTGGCGAGACTTCGATCAACGACATAAGTAATGCCCTGCGCCACGGAGCCTATGACTACATCAAAAAGCCGTATCTTCCTGAAGAACTGACAGCGACGGTCAACAATGCCATTCGCAAGATAATGCTCGAGAAGTCTCACAAGAAAATTCAGGAACGGCTTAATCGATCAGAGCAACTACACCGCTTTCTAGTCAACAACTCCCCCGACTTGATTTTTATTCTCGATCGCAATGGCAACTTTAGTTTTTTGAACTCACAAATTGAAACGCGGTTGAATTATCCTAAAAAGTCACTACTTGGCTGCCATTTTTCGACACTGGTCGAGGAGCCTGATCGTGATAAGGCTAATTTCTTTTTTGATAATATTGGTCAACCTCATGCCGGTATTCAACCCATAGAACTCACCCTCAAACCTTATACGGCCGACACTCGTAAACACCACTTCGAGTTGTCGCTATCGCCTATCGAGGATGTTGAAAAAGTCGACGAGCCAACGCTGCGCCAGCGCTATCGCACCTACGGTATCGCCAGGGACATATCAGAACAAATAGAAGCAGAGGCGTTTATAAACTTTCAAGCCTATCATGACCTGCTCACCAGACTACCCAACCGTGCCCTATTCAAAGACCGCTTGAGTATGGCTATTACTCAGGCGCAGCGCCACGAGGCTCAGCTGGCTGTTATGTTTATTGATCTGGACCGATTTAAAGTGGTCAATGACTCTCTTGGACACTCCGTAGGCGACAAGTTATTACAGGCCGTTAGCCTGCGGCTACAAACCTGTATCCGCAAGGGTGATACCCTGTCGCGTTTTGGCGGCGACGAATTCACCTTGCTGTTACCGGGTATAAAGCACTGCGATGACGCCGTGCTAATAACGGAAAAGATACTACAGGAAGTTAAGAACCCCTTTCAGATCGGCGACCATGAAATTCATATCGGCGCCAGTATCGGCATCGCTGTTTACCCGGAGTCCGGTGAAACTATGGATACGTTAATTAAAAGCGCCGACATCGCCATGTTTCGAGTAAAGAAGACAGGCAAGGACGGCTACCAGATTTTCAATCCCAATATGCATTCAGACTCTAGCGAACGCTTAACACTAGAGCAAGAAATGCGTAGGGCGATAGACAATGACGAGTTTGAGGTATGCTACCAGCCACAACTCAATGCGAGCAATGAAACGCTATGTGGCGTCGAAGCACTGATACGCTGGAACCACCCGCGACTGGGACGGCTGGCGCCCGGTCAATTTATTGCGGTGGCCGAAGACAGCCATTTAATTGTGGCTATCGATCGACTCACTCTGCGCAAGGCCTGCCGTGAGATTTTGTTATGCCATAGCAATGGTTTTCCCGATTTGCGTCTGGCAGTTAATTTGTCTCCAGTGATGATCGAAAAGAAAGACTTTGTCGACGACATCTTGGCTATTCTCCAAGAGGAGCAGTACCCACTGCATTTACTGGAGCTGGAAATAACTGAAAATATCCTGATGAGCGACCGTCAGGACGTTGCCGACAAATTACTGAAGCTAGCCAGTGAGGGCATTCATCTGGCGATCGACGATTTTGGTACCGGCTATTCGTCACTCAGCTACTTACAGGATTTTCCGGTAAACACCTTGAAAATAGACCGTAGCTTTGTCAGTACCATCAAAAATCGTGAGGACGAAGCCTGTATTGTCGATGCGATTATCGCTATGGCTAAGGGGCTGAAAATGTCTATTATTGCCGAGGGTGTGGAAAACCGAGAACAATTCGATTATCTACGCGATTTAGGCTGCGATATGGTGCAGGGATTTCTCTTCGGTCGGCCGATGCAACTGGCCAGTGTTTTAGAACTCTTTGCCCACCAGAGAACCGCCACCAGCCAACAAAAAACGGCGTTTATCAATACCCCGGCTGCTATTAAACAATTGCAATAGCCGTGCCCGACGCTGGTTTTTCTTTGAGATTAGTGTAGGAAATACACTTGAATATTTGGAATAATAACTAATTTTCAAATAGTTACAGTAACAATAAGAAAATCACCTGCGAAAACGAGCGTAAATACATCTAATTTATAGAAAAACTGGACTAAATTGTAAAAGACGTCTAAATAATAGCTATCGAATTTTTATCTCGATCGGTGCGAGTACCTACCCGCAAACACACAGTCCAGTCACCACAAGATTAGAAAACCATGTCCATAGCGGCCACCGATTTAATCCACCATGCCATCCGGCCAACGCTCGAGTATCTCGAGATGTATTCACTGGCGGCGGAACAGTTGCTGCTAGCCACCGCAGCACAGGAATCAGGTTTCAATCCCTTTTACCAAAGTGATCGCGGAATTGGAATTTACCAGATAACACCACTGGAACATCGCATGATATGGGATAACTATTTAGCTTTTATTCCAGATTTGGCCAGTAAGGTACGCGGACTGGCTAGCCAGCACCTATTCTTAGAAAACCCCGACCAGGAACTGGCTGTCAACTTTTCCTACAGTACCGCCATCGCCTGGATTATTTACTCGCAGTCGGAGCTGCAACTGCCAGCCGCTGACGACGCCGATGGTCTCAGTTTGTTCTGGCGTCTCAATTTTTGTCACTCGCCGCTCGATAGTAGTGGCCAAGAAAACTTTGCCCACTGGATTCGCCAGTACCGGGCAGCTTAAGTACAGCGGTCTTGAAACTGGTCACTAGACACAGCCTTTAGACTGTAATGCTAAAATCAATCGTTAGAATCAATCACTACAAACCACCCATAGGATCAACCACAGTGACCGACTGTTAGACCGCGCCCAGCACCCGGTCAAAGCTGATACCTACATCGCGCATACGAGCCAACTTATAGCGCAGTGTACGTGGACTAATGCCTAACTTTTCAGCGGTGTTTTTTCTCGACCCACGCTCACTTTTTAAAGTATCGACAATAATCTCGAACTCTCTGCGCTGCAGATCATCGCCCAGCACACCGCTGTCTTCAGCCACACTAGCAGTAATGCCAGCGGCACTGGCAACGGTATTGGCATGCTCTTGAGTTAACGCTGGCAACAAGTCTGCGCCATGAACATTAGCGGCGGTGTGATCGAAGGGGTCTAGACGCAAATGAAAGTCTGATATCACCGTGCCCTGTTGCATAATCAACGCTCGCTGGACAACATTGTCCAACTCCCGAACATTGCCCGGCCAGCTGTGTTCCAGCAGCGCCTGGTGGGCACTTTTGTCGAGTACCACCGACACTCGACCCATCTTGCGAGTGTGCATGGCCAGTAGTTTTTGCGCTAGCGGCACAATGTCCAAGGGCCGTTCCCGCAACGACTGCCACTGTAGTGGAAATACACTGAGTCGGTAGAACAGATCTTCCCGAAAGCGTCCGGCCTGCACCTCCCCAGCCAGTTGCCGGTTGGTTGTTGCCAGTATTCTGACATCCAGATTAATCGCTTTGCGACCACCCAATCGCTCCACCTCTCGCTCCTGAATAACCCGCAAGATTTTTGCCTGCAAGCTTATATCCATCTCTGAAATTTCGTCTAACAACAAAGTGCCACCATTGGCTTGCTCGAATTTACCCGGGGCACTGCTATAGGCCCCGGTAAAGGCCCCTTTTTCGTGCCCAAACAACATACCTTCCAGCATATTCTCCGGGATGGCTGCACAATTGATCGCCACAAAGGGCTTTTTTACCCGCGGCGAGTGCTGATGAATATATCGGGCCAACACTTCTTTACCGGTTCCTGACTCACCGCAGATCAATACCGTCGAATCGGTACTCGCTACTCGCCGCGCAAGCTGCAACAACTGCAGGCTTTCCACAGCAACCGCCACTGGTTCATCACCGACATCGGGATTGGCAACACCGACGTGGCGACTTACTGCGTCCACCAACAACTGTGGTTTGAACGGTTTGACTAAATAGTCCACTGCGCCACTTCTAATCGCGTCCACCGAGGAGCTAATACTGCCAAAGGCGGTAATTAGCAGCACTGGCATCTGCGGGTACAATCGACGAATTTCCTTTAACAGGGCGATGCCGTCCATCGCCCCCATATTAATATCGGACACCACCATATCAACCGCACGCTCAGGTAGCATGGTTAGAGCCATTTCCGCGCAGTCAGCCTGCACTACGGTGCAACCGGATATTTCCAAGGTATCGACCAGCGCCTCTCTCAGATCACGATCGTCTTCTACCACTAAGATGGTTGCCGACAAGGCTAATGTTGTACCGTTCATAACTGACTCCTAAGCATAGCCGGTTGGTCACTGCCCACCTCGATCCGCTGACCGCCCACCGAGGCACCGTCGATGATCGGTAACATCAAACTGGCTGAGCTGCCTTGGCCGAGGCCAGAGTGCAGTTCGAAACTACCGTGGTGTGCTTGTACTACCGCTCTAACGACA